>CALLPS010000265.1 GCA_938015355.1 uncultured Pleurocapsa sp. | reverse complement strand
AATAAGTATGTTGTTTCTACTTGGCCAAAAAGCACCAGGATTTTGTTGGGCAAACAATCTCTTGCAGTAAACAACGGCAGTTTTCACACGTCCCGACGTAAGTTACTATATCAGGCTTTTCAGCCTAGAGCATTAGCTAGCTATATTCCGACGATGGAACAGATTACCGACACATATCTGGAAAAATGGTCGCAGATGAAAACCTTGACTTGGTATCCAGAGTTACGAGACTACACTTTTGATATTGCCAGTAGTTTGTTTGTTAGTACCGATGGTGGTTCACAAACACCTATCGGACATTATTTTGAAGACTGGTGCGCGGGTTTGTTTACGATTCCTATTTCTCTACCATGGACTAAGTTTGGCAAAGGTTTAAAAGCACGTCGTAAGTTACTGGAAAATTTAGAAAAAATTATTCTTAAACGTCAACAAGCCGATAATCCTGGGGAAGATGCTTTAGGAATAATGATCCAAACTGAAGATGACGAAGGTAATAAACTTAGCTTAGAAGAATTAAAAGATCAGGTACTACTACTATTGTTTGCAGGACATGAAACTCTGACTAGTGCGATCGCATCTTTTTGTTTATTAACGGCACAACACCCAGATGTAATGCAACGTCTGAGGGAAGAACAAGATCAGTTAGATATAACTAATACCCCAACTTTAGAAGATCTCAAAAACATGGTCTATTTAGATCAAGTCTTAAAAGAAGTCATGCGATTAATTCCCCCTGTAGGTGGTGGCTTTAGGGAAGTAATACAAACTTTTGAATTTGCTGGTTATCGTATTCCGCAAGGGTGGAACATTCAATATCAAATTGCTCAAACTCATAAAGATGAAGCAGTTTATCCTGAGAGCGATCGCTTTAATCCCGAAAGATTTGCCCCCGATCAGCCAGCAGATAAGCAAGCTAGCTTTGGTTATATTCCCTTCGGTGGGGGCTTAAGAGAGTGTATCGGGAAGGAGTTTGCTCGCCTGGAAATGCGCCTGTTTGCCTCGAAATTACTCAGGGATTATCAGTGGGAACTTGTTCCAGAGCAGAATTTAGAGTTAGTCGCTGCACCCTCTCCTCATCCTCGTGACGGCTTGAAGGTCAACTTTAGTCGGCGTTGAATCAGTGATCAGTTACAATTCCCGTTTATTCTAAATAGATGAGTCAAAAATTACACCAGGGTCAAACAGTCGAACTAGAAATAACCGATCTTAATAGCAGTGGAGAGGGTGTAGGTAGGTATCAAGGACAAGTTGTTTTTGTTCCCAATACCGTAACGGGCGATCGCTTAACTGCCAAAATAATTCAGTCTAAAGCTAAATTTGCCAGGGGAAGAATTGAACAATTATTAACTTCTTCACCTCATCGTATTCGTCCTAACTGCATCGTGGCGGATAAATGTGGCGGTTGTCAGTGGCAACATATAGAGTCTAACTATCAAAGGGAAGCGAAACAGCAGCAGGTAGTTCAGGCTTTTCAACGGATTGGCGGTTTTGAGGATGTCCAGATCCAGCCAATTTTACACACCTCAGATTCTCTTAATTACCGTAACAAGTCAACATATCCTTTCGGCAGATCGAATACAGGACAAGTACAGGCTGGATATTATCGCCAGGGGAGCCATAAGTTAGTTAACCTCAACCAATGTCCCGTGCAGGATGCCAGACTGCATCCATTACTCAAAGAAGTCAAGCAGGATATTCAACAACAAGGTTGGTCGATTTATAACGAGAGTAATCATCAGGGAAAATTACGACACCTAGCGTTAAGGATCGGTAAGAATACAGGAGAAATGTTGCTTACCTTAGTGACAACTAGCCAAAATCTGAAGGGGATTGAAGTTCAAGCACAACTTTGGTTAGACAAGTATCCTGGGTTAATGGGTGTCTGTTTAAATATAAATAGCGATCGCACTAACGCTATTTTAGGGAAAACAACTCATACTATTGCAGGGAAATCTTATCTACGAGAAATATTTGCGGGGATTGAATTGCATATTGCAGCCGATACCTTTTTCCAGATCAATACTACTGCTGCGGAGTTACTGCTTCAGGCGATTATTAAACAACTAGATCTCACAGGAAACGAAAATATTATTGATGCTTATTGTGGTGTTGGTACTTTTAGTTTACCTTTAGCCCAGAGAGTAAAGCAGGTAATCGGCATCGAAGTTAACCCATCCGCAATTCAACAGGCAAAAAACAATGGGGATTTAAACCAAATTGATAACGCAACTTTTTACATAGGAAAAGTCGAGGATTATTTGCCAGAGATTGAGCTTCAACCCGATATTTTATTGCTAGATCCACCCCGCAAAGGATGTGAACCCCAAGTAATTTCCAACATCTTAGAAGTGCAACCATCTCGTATTGCATATATCAGCTGCAAACCCTCAACTTTAGCCAGAGATCTTAAGTTGCTATGTCAATCGGGTATATATCAACCTGCTTATGTTCAACCTGCTGATTTCTTTCCCCAAACAACTCATGTTGAATGCTACGCTATTTTAACTAGAAGATGAAATGATCTGTGAATTTTTACTTGTTGGTAAAATTTAGTATAATAGAGGATAATAAGGGTAAAATTTTTTTCAAACCTTAAAGAGGTAAACTATGATTTTAGCTCTTAGATTAGGGAAAGAACTAACGAAATCATTATTGAGGTGAGATTATTGAAACATGAGAATCTTAGCTAGAGAAATTATCAAGTTACCTAAAGCAATTCAGTTCATTTTTGAATAGCTAGAATGAACTAACTTTTGCTCTATTACTTTACAATTAAATCTGTACAGACTGCAAACTTGACACAGTTACAAAAATTCAACATCTTAACCATAAATCTCAGAGTTTAACCCAGAGGTATACATTAGTGATTGCAATCCCTATTCCTTGGAATAGAAGTAAGTGGAGTACCATGAGCTTCACTTCAACACTCTATCTCTGTCCTGTTCTCGATTTACTTTTAGTAAACGTACCTCCAGAATGGCAAGCAGAAGTAAGACTAGGATTACAAGAAGCGTTGGTCAATGCAGCGAAACACGGCAATAAGCTCGACCCAACTAAAACCATTATTGTCAAATTTACAGTTACTAACAATGAATATTCCTGGGTGATTGTCGATCAAGGTCAGGGATTTGCTGAGGGATGTCAGTGCCTCCGCAGTCGTCACCTCGAAGTTCAAACATTACCAATCGAAGAAGCAGAAAATGGGCGAGGTTTTTCTATCTTGCACGAAGTTTTTGATAGTGTGCATTGGAATAGGGATGGTACCCAACTTACCCTATCAAAAGCAGTATCAAGCACTAGGGAAAAACAGCCTTCTATTTGTTGAAAATATTTTTGCTACCAGAGTTAATAGTGAATAAAGTCTGATATACTTATTAAGCGTTATTAGCAGCGTGGCGACATAGCCAAGTGGTAAGGCCGTGGATTGCAAATCCATTATCCCCCAGTTCGAATCTGGGTGTCGCCTTGGTAAATTTTGTTCGGCTAAATTTATTAGCAGCTTAAAAAAATATAATTTTATGCATTTTCAAGTGTTGTGAGTAGCAGACTAGCGTGCTCACAATCAAGAATTATTGAGATGTTAGCCTGCGTTATTCAAGAAGAGTAAATTAGTCTAGGCAGGAAAAACACACCTAGTTGTCTAAAACGTCAATTTAATAGTATGCTTGTACTTATGACCTAAGCTCTAAATATCTTGTGCTTATCGTCAGAGATGATACCTTTGACTAGTGACACCAATTCTAAAAATAATGCAAGACCATACTGCTCCTCAACAATACCAAGTTCCTAGTAGGCGGGCGTATAAGCATAATGTTCTTGCTCAACCATTTTTGAAATGGGCTGGCGGAAAACGGCAGCTTTTGCCTGTTATTAAAGAATATCTACCCCAAAAGTTTACTCAATATTACGAACCATTTATCGGTGCTGGTGCGGTACTATTCTCCTTACAACCAAAAAAGAGCGTCATCAACGATACTAATGGCGAACTGATCAATTGTTATCAAGTAATAAAAGATCATCCTGAAAAACTACTGGAGTTATGTCAACAACATAGAGAAAACAACTCTAAGGAATACTTCTACTTGTTAAGAGAGCAAGACAGAAAAAATGATTTTAAAGATAGAAGTCCACAAGAGCGGGCAGCTAGGATTATTTATCTCAACAAAACTTGTTTTAACGGTCTTTTCCGCGTTAACAGTAGCGGTCAATTTAATGTGCCTTATGGCAACTACTCCAATCCTGTAATTGCTGACCCTGCTGTCATTAGATCAGTAAGTGCTTATCTTAATCAACGAAACGTTAGGATTCTTCAGGGAGATTTTGCCAAAGCAGTGGCTACAGCTAGAAAAGGGGCATTTATTTACTTTGACCCGCCATATCATCCTATCTCTGATACTTCATCCTTTACTGGCTATAGTGTTAATGGGTTTGGCGAACAAGAGCAGATTAGATTAAAGGAAGTTTGTGACAAGTTAACCGAGCGAGGGTGTCAGGTACTAATAAGTAATTCTTCTGCCTCTTTGATTCAAAAACTTTATTCTGACCCTAATTATAAGATTGTGGAAGTAAAAGCGAAGAGAGCTATTAACGCGGTGGCATCCCGACGGGGCAGAATAAATGAACTGTTGATCCATAACAGATATGACAGCAAGCAAATCTAAGAATGATAAAGCCTGGGAGATTATTTTTAAGGAGGAACAGATTCTTAATAAAATCGCCAAACAGGGATTTTTCGAGATATCTTCCAC
>CALLPS010000264.1 GCA_938015355.1 uncultured Pleurocapsa sp. | reverse complement strand
GCCCGGTATATGACGCCGGATCCAAGTTATACTACTGGGAGGGCGAGAGTAATGCGAGCATCACAATAAATGGGATGGGAAAAAGAAAGAAGTGAAGTGTATTACTGCTGCTTGCTGTAATAATACGATGCCCAAGCAAGTTGCGCCGATCGACTCGATCTGGACTGACTGCTGTTGTATTACGCAATTGGTCCATGTACAACTTCTCTAATCACACGCAACCGACATGGTCAGTCACCTTACTGGCCCCGGATGCGTGGTTGAGTAAAACAATCATCAGAAACGAACTCGTTTCGTCGCCAGACTAAAGGGTCAGTCGGCGTGTGTTCGGATTTATCCGATCGAAATATGATGAATGAAGCTCGGAATCGGATTCACCTGAAAAACGGTAGCTATGAATAGTTGTACATTGCTATGATTGTTAGTCTATATCGAACTCTAGTGTAATTCACTGACTTTTTCCACCATGGCATTTGCCCAACGCACAGTATGGATTGAATTTTGTCCCGCTAAAAAAGCTACTTTCATTTTATGTTTGACGTTCTTGAATTTGGCTGATGCGAGAGGTGATTATCTCAATATTGAGAGATATTTTTGTGAATAATCATCTAAATTAATTTATAATTCTAGCAGCTTGCTCACTAAATAAAATTCATAAGTGCTGCATAGTTTTGAATAAATAAATAATATGAGTTGTTAACACAGATGAAAAAAATCAAATCAACTATAAAAGATTTTATTGGTGCTAATGAAATGGTTTCTAATATATTTTATACTTTGTTTAAAGAAAAGGTATCGATTAATGTTCAGGGCAAAAATATTAGCTATTATATGAATCCTTTATTCGGTAGATCTTTAACAGGTATAGATATTAATGGAGAGTATGAAGGTCCATTTCTGTCTCGTTTAATTAAAGACATGCTCAACTTTCAAGAGTCTGCTCAGATATGCTATCTAGATGTAGGGGGAAGTTTTGGTTTGGATATTTTAGTCTTAGACTCTTTTTTGAAAGATCAGATCTCCTGTTTTACATTTGAACCAGATAAATTTAGTCAAATTTATCTTAAAAAAAACCTTTCAGGAATACCTGTTAAGATTATTGATAAATTTGTGAGGGATAAGTCTGACCAAGATTCTATTGCGATCGATGACTTTTGTGAATTAGAAAATATCATACCTACTCACATAAAAATTGATATAGAAGGGGGTGAGATAAATGCTCTAAAAGGTATGATAAATACCCTCAAAAAGTATAAACCTCGGCTTTATATTGAATTTCATGAGATTTTTATTAGAAATCGCTTCAAGTTAGACCAGTCGGCAATTGAAGAATTTTTTCAAACTTTGCATCAATTGGAATACAAAATGGAATTTAATTCTCATCACTATCCCTTATTTTCAGGTAGTTCAAATGTCTATGATTATAATTGGTTTTCCGAAAAACCGAACAACCAATTGTATGCTGTTGTATGTAAGTAATAAGTCTTATCTCCCTTGTCCTCCTTGTCCCTTTTTTTCCATAACTTTTGGGATTAATGAATCGGTGTTCTAGTCGCAGCATAGTTAAACTTGAAAAAAGCTTGAGCTATTTGCGGAATATCAGTTTTACCTTTTACTTCCCCAAAATTATTAGATTTTGTACTCATCGAACTCACTTGGTGCAAGGCCTTATGCCCCTACTAACTCCGAACCCACGTTATTGGCGTTGTGGAAATTTACGACTGACATAGAACATGATAATTATATTTGTTAGTTTTTCGCCTAAAACTTGATAAAGTAGCCACTTTCTAAGACTTTGGACAGTTTTACTCAATAATACAATTCCTATCCTTCCCTTATCAATACCGTAAGTACTTAGTAGTTTGTATTCCTGAATAATTTCTCGATTAAGAATACTACTTAAACTTTGATTAGATGTCGTACCTCCCAGTCTAAAAAGGGCGATCGCTCGATCAAGATTGATAAAAGTGGCTTTTTGACTATGAAATCGCATCATTAACTCCCGATCTGCCCCGACTTCAAATTCTGGTTTAAAGACTCCAAAATCTTTGTATAGTGAGCGATGGACAAAACAGGTAGGATGATTGATCAAAATACTGGCAGTGGCAAAAGCGCGATCGCTCAAATCTCCTCGATGTAAAGATAATGTGGGATGGTCAGCAGCAAACTTATACAGACTGCCATAGATAACACAGGGTTGCTGCACCTTTTGATATTCCTTGACGATGTTGTCTACCGTGGTTGTCTCAAAATAGAGATCATCACTGTTAAGGATGCCAATAATTTCCCCTCTTGCCAAAGCAATTCCTTTATTCATAGCATCATAGAGTCCCTCATCCCTTTCACTAATCCAATAATCAATCTTGTCTTCATAACGACGAATTATATCTAAGGTTTGATCCGTCGAACCGCCATCAATAATGATATATTCCAGATTACTATAGCTTTGATTAATAACACTATTAATCGCTTCTTCTAGGTAAAGCTCATTGTTATAAACGACGGTAATGATCGTAACTAGAGGTAAAAACTCAGACTGATCTTGATTCAGAGCAAGCTGCGATCGCTGATTTAACCCAAATGAGAGTTTCTGGTATCCTTTAGTCCTTAACCCGCCTCTAGTTTGCCCTTGATTCACGGTAGATTCAGACATAACGTTGGGACAGCTATTAGGGATAACCAGACGTGTTGTGGCAAAATTAGGGTCTAAAATTTTGGGTTTCATGGGGATACCAAGGAATAAATCTACTATTAATTCGAGAATTGACAGGCTGGCTTAAACGACGCTCACTAATGGCAAACAAAAAGATTAA
>CALLPS010000263.1 GCA_938015355.1 uncultured Pleurocapsa sp. | reverse complement strand
AACTATTTCTGGGGCTTCATCTTGGGGACAATGACCCAAACCTTCTAAAGGAATGAATTCATCTACAGTAGTTATCTCTCCTAGCTTTTGTCCCATGGCGATAGGCTCCCAAGGATCTTCTGTTCCCCATAATAAAATCGTCGGACAGGAAAGACGGGGCAATAAATCTTCTGGTAAAGGACCTTGGGAATAACGGGTAAAAGCAAGAAAAACATCCGCTGCCCCCTTGTCTTGGGCAGGTTTCATCAGTATGTCGATTAGTTCTTCGGTAACTGCTTCTGGACGACGATAAGCCTGTAATAAAATCTTGCGAACTACTTGTGGTTTGGCGATTTGTTTAAAGAAGAAATTGCCAATATTTTTATTTCCTAGGACTCTTTGCATAACTAAGGAGCCATAATTACGATACCAGGGTAAGGTAACTCGTTTGCGATCATGTAATAGCCGAATCGAACAGTTGATCGCCGCTACTCCTAAAGTTAACTCTGGATGTTCTACCGCCATCTGCATCACCACAATACAGCCAATAGAATTACCAACTAAAAAAGCAGAACTCCCGACTACTTCACGGCAAAAGTCTGCAAGTTGTTCGCCCCAAGTTGCAAAAGTATATTCAATTTCTGCTCCTGGCTCAGGTTTTGCGGAATCTCCAAAACCAATGAGATCGATCGCATAACAACGACAAGATTCTCCCAACACGGGTAAGTTTTTACGCCAATGTCCCCAAGATGCTCCAAACCCATGTACAAGAACAACTGCTGCTCCTGTATTACCCTCTTGCTGATAGGTAATGTTATGTCCTCGCCAGTTCCAGGTTTTGGGCATTTCGGTAATTGCGATCGCAGTCATATGTTCCTTAATTTTAGGACTTTTGCTCAGGGTAATAATTATACTAAAGAAGCGATTAAGAAAAAAAATCGGAAGTATTTAAAATATTTTATATAGAATCAAGATTTTTATAGACATCTTCTCTTTTAGAAACTCTTAGAGCTATAACAATCAATTCTGAATCAATGATCTCATAGATAACTCTGTATTTACCAATTCTGATTCTATAAAAATCAGTATATTCTTTTAACTTTCTTACTCCTTCTGGTCTGGGATTAGTTTTTAGTTCTTCTATTTTCTTTCTAATTATTTTTTGCTCTTCCGACCCAATTTTCTTAAATTGCTTCTGAAAATCTTTTCCAGCTTTTAATTTATAAGCTGTTTCAGCCGCTTGCTCCTTTTTAGAAGACACAATTACTCCTCTCAAATTAGAGTTCTTTCCAATCTATTGTGCCTTCATTTTCGCTTTTTTTCTTCATCTCTAAAGCATATTGATAGTCAGTTTCGTCCTCTATATCTCTAGCCTGAGCATCTTTAAGTGAATTCACGTATCTATCTAAAGATAGTTCAAACTCTTGTATAGCATCTTGAGACCTGAAGAGCTTATAAAATTTTATTTGAGCATAAAGTTTTATAACCCCTAGTAAATTAATATTTTTACTTCTTTTTTTTGTCTTTTCATTTCTTGGTGTATAACTAGAATTTTTATTAGTAAAATATTCTAATAAATTTGTGAAAACAAGTCTAACAGAAGGAGGAATATAATCCCAGTATTGATCTATTATTTCACTTTGAGAGTTAATAATAGAAGTAAGTAAAAATAGACTTTCAATATTAAAATTGACATTTTTACCAAGCCTATTCATTTTAACTAATAAAAGTTCAAGACTTTTTTTTAGTTCCAAACCTTTATTTTTAGTCTCTTCTAGAGATTGTATTTTTTTGTCAGCTAACCTTTTATAAAAATCTTCTAGCTCTAGACAAAATATATCTTCTTGGCTTAGATTGAGACATTTTTCAAAATCTTTTCTAACTTTTTCAATATCATGAATTAACCTTTCCCTAAGTAGCATTTTTCATCCTCTCTTAAGTTTATTTTTCTCTCCTGAGTCTCTAGAAAATTTATATATCATATTACTAGATTTATAAATAGATTGTAATCTAAAAAAGAAAATTTATATGTATGTAAATAGATACATATCTCGAAAAAGTTACTCATAGTGTAATGACTTCTATTTTTTCTTGGTTTTTCGTTACCTCTTCCGCTATATGCATTAAATAAAGATTTTAAAAAGTAAAGTATTCTTCCCGAAAATTTCTACCCAGGAAACAATCTTGGTCGCAATCGACTAATTGGAGCTTTTAGTAAAACTCCAGCTTCACTTACGTACGTATACTTACTGATAGAATTATGAAGTTTAGTTAAGTAATTAGCAGAAAATGGATAGTTTAAGATCTTCACTTGAGCCGATCGCAAATTGGTTTAGTAGTTTAGGAACACCAGAACCCATAGTCCATTGGGGACATCCTTTGATGATGGGGATAGTTGTGTTTGTGATGGGTAGTTTAGTGGCTTTGGCGGGATGGCGCGGTAGAACTTTGGCTACCACTAATGTAGAGGTGGCAATTGAAAATAAAGCCCAGCATCGGAAAATTGCGCCCTTAATGTATGTCTTTTTAGTTTCTGGTTATACAGGAGGGGTGTTATCCCTGGTGATGCAGGGACAGCCTATTCTCGAAAGTCCTCATTTTCTAACAGGTACAGTGGTTATTGCTTTATTAACGGTTAATGCTATCATTGCTGCTACAGGATTTATTGGTAACAAGGAAACCGCTAGAACAGTTCATGCCTATGTTGGTAGTACAGCACTGTTGATTTTGGTGGTTCATGCTGTCTTGGGATTGAATCTTGGTTTATCTATTTAACCTCAATTCGGGTGATGACAATTGTCATTAGTTAAATCAAGAAAGGGCTAACTAAATTAGCCCTTGTTATCTAGGTTGAAAAAGCTTGAAGCTCTAATTAGTATCCCTAATTAATATCTCGGCGTTGCTGGATCTAAGTATGATTCAAGAAAAGGGCGATCGCTTTGAATAAAAATATTTCCCAAGAGCGATTACGCTCTGCGCTTGCACGAACATGGGTGTAGCCTTCGGATCGCAATAAATAAGCATTGTACTGATGTGATTTTTTAACTTTTTGGAGAAAAATAGAGTTTTTCTGACCAACGGTGAAACTCGCTCATACTGCATATATCTTTTGAGAAATAATCTTCATAAATAGTTTAAGAGTTTATGTGTAATCTTTTTTTTTTCTGGTTATCTATTAAGATAATTTGAAATATGAATTAATTGCATTTTGACATAAATATATTATTTTAGGTTATTCAGGTATATTAAATGATTACTATTTTATTAGTAGACGATCAGGCTCTTCTCTGTGAAGTGCTGAAAACTTGGCTGGATGTGGAAAAAGATATTCAAGTTCTAGGAGTTGCTCACGATGGTCAAGCAGCCATAGATGCAGTAGAGGAGTTACAGCCTGATATCGTGCTAATGGATATCGATATGCCTCAAATGGATGGTTTGAAGGCAACTAAAATTATCTCTCAACGTTTCCCCAAAGTAAAAGTAATCTTTTTAAGCGGTCATGATGATGACGTTTATTTAGGAAAATCTTTGCGAGCAGGAGCAAAAGGCTATTTACTCAAAAACACCACTGCCGAAGAACTAGTACAAAAAATACGCTCTGTACACAATAATATTAATTTACTAGAACCGATGGCAGGGGATACATCCTTAGCGCCCCTGCAAGTTCAGTTAGAGGAACTTGTTGAAACCTATCGTCTAAAGTTTGAAAATATAATTGAGATGCATGACACGACCATTGATCCTGATTATTTTCAGCGTATCGAGCAAGAGATGGAGCAACGTCTGAATCAGCTTGAAAGCAAAGTTGATAATAACCAAGCAGAGCGAATCAATGAACTAGAACATAAAAATCAATCTAGTTGGAAATCAATCCGTAAAGAACTGATTAATGTTAACAGTCAGTTTAACCAGGCAAATCGGAATTTAAGTACCCAATTTAATCAACAAATTAATAACTTAAGACAAGATCTGGACAGTCAACTATCAAATGCCTTGGATGATTGGTCTCGTCAGAGAGCGGCATTACAAGAATGGGCTGTACAGCGAGATGAAATGCGTCCGTCGATGGAAGACTATGAATCTAAAAACCGTCAGGAATTGATGTCGGTGGTTAATCCGATTCGGGCTTCTTTTAGCGACGTGGATCAGCAAATTCGTACTATGAAAAACTGGTTGTTACTGAGTGGATTATTTGCTTTTATTGCTTTGGCTCTTTCGGGTTATGTATTCGTATCTCAGGTGAAGTCAGGAGATGCTTTACTAATTCCCGACAACAGTGTGGTTAATTAATGTGCGCTTAAATAATGTGCGCTTAACTTAATTTGAATTATTGAATTGGGTTCTGTTTTGGTCAACTAATATCTGTTGCTGGGGAGCAGGAATCGGGATACCAGCTTTATCGAAAGCAATTTTTACCCGACGACGAAATTCTCTGGCTACCTCCCATTGCTTTAGAGGTTCAGTTTTAATCCACACGCGAATTAAAATCCCGCGATCGCTAAACTGTTCTACTCCTAAAATATTGGGAAACTCCCAGATACGTTCTTGCCACTCAGAATCTACGGTGAAGACTTCGGCTACCTGATAAATTATCTTTAAAGCGTAATCAATATCAGTTTGATAGGCAACAGGAATATTGACATCGGCTCTAGACCATTGACTAGAACGATTTGCCACAATATC
>CALLPS010000262.1 GCA_938015355.1 uncultured Pleurocapsa sp. | reverse complement strand
CTTATAAAACTATGCAGCAAATATTTAGTATTTTGAGTTTAATCCCAGGTTACTTGGTTTTTCTGGCAATTATTTTGGTGATTTTGCCGACATTTGTGGCTATAATCCTCCGTTTCTGTCTCCATCGACATTTAAAGAATTTGGCGAGAAAAGCCAGAAAATTATTGGGAGGGGTGAAACAAGAGTCCACACCTAAAATGATTACTAAACTAGAACAAAGATTAGCAGACAGTAATCTCAATCCCGATCAACTAAATACTGCTGCGGTGATTGAAGGTGCATATAGTCACGAAAAGTTTTATTTTTTAGGACTATCTCTTAACTGTGACTTTGTCGATAATTTTACCCGAATTCTTCCCAATTTATTACTTTCTTTTGGACTATTAGGAACATTTTTAGGGATTACTTTTAACCTGTCAAACCTGAGCCAAACTATTACTCAAGTTGATATTAACGATGTCCGCAATCTAGTAGAAGAATTAAATCAACCCCTACAAGGAATGGGAGTAGCTTTTACCACTAGTCTAGTGGCGATCGCTTGTAGTTCTTTATTGACAGTAATTAATTTGTTTTGGAATACTAACTTAGTAAAAGCTAGTTTACTGAGTTCCATTGAAGACTATATTGATAATATTTATTTACCTAAAATTCAGCCTGTTAGTTCCTTAGAAGAAGCGATCGGACAATTTAGTCAAGACTTCGATGGCATGGTACATAAACTAGGAGATACCATTGAAGAATCTATGACCAAAGCCTTTATTAAAATTCAAAATAGCGCGACAACTTTTGAACAGGCAGCTCAAGTATTAGATAATAGTCGTTTCCCTGAAAAACTGGCATCAGCTACTAATAATTTGGCGATCGCCCAAAATCAATTTTCTCAATCTTCTTTAGTATTACAAAATTCTACTCAATCTTTTGAACATAATTTAGACTCGATGCAAAAACTAACTAAAAGGTTTTTGGAATTAAATCAAAAGGTGAATAATATCGATCAGCAATATGCCCACTTGGTTAACCTTAACCAAGAAAAAAATATCATTGAACAGTCGGGATTAAAAGAAATTCAACAGGAGCTATCAAAAATAGTTAAGCAAATTCAAAAAGGTGAGTAATGAGTAATGAGTAATGAGTAATGAGTAATGAGTAAGAAGTAAGAAGTAATGAGTAAGAAGTAATGAGTAAGAAGTAATGAGTAAGAAGTAAGAAGTAAGAAGTAAGAAGTAAGAAGTAAGAAGTAATGAGTAAGAAGTAAGAAGTAAGAAGTAAGAAGTAATGAGTAAAAAACGTAAGCTACAAAATTATGAAGCCACGGAAAGCTTAAATGTTTGGCCTTCTTTTACCGACTTGATGGCTAATGCTTTTATGATTATTAGCCTATTCTTGTTGTTGGCATTATTTAAATCCCTATTTCTCAAATATACAGCCCAGGAAACTGAGCAAAATTTGAGTGATACAGAAAGACAGGTGCGCTTATTACAACGAGAGATCGCTACCCTAGAAAATGAGCTAGGGGAAAGTACCTCGAAAGTGCGTAAACTAAATAGAGCCTCTGCCGATTTAAGACAACTCCTCCTCAGTAGTAATGAACAAAGTCGTAGTCGGGTTGATATCTTACAGTCAGAAATAAAACGTCTTAAGTCAGCCCCTCCCGTGGTCGTGATTCAAGACTCTGGGGGTTATCAGTTTGATTCTGGTAGTGCCAATTTGCCTCAAGAATTAAAAAATTATATTACTCTGGATCTCGTTGACCGCATTGAACGAATTAGTCAACAACGCAATCTTTACGTAGTGGAAATTATTGGACATACTGATGGTCAAGTAAATTTTGGTAATGGTAATTTAGATCAACAGTTGGAAGAAGTAGCTCAAGGAAGACAGCCCATCGGTAGTCTTAAACCTGGCTCGAATGCTGATTTAGGTTTAATGCGAGCTTTAGAGGTGGTTAAGCAACTACAAGCAGTACAACAGCAGACAGGTAGATTAGAAGGAGTACAGTTTCGTCCCTATTCTGCTGCCCAACTCCAGTTACCCAATGGAGAATTTGCCTCTCCTAACCGTAACCCAAATGCTAACCGTAGAAGAATTGAAATTCGCTTCTCTCCCTTAGGTAAAGCCGAAACAGTTAGATAGATTTGGCATTGCCGATTTGAAACATGAGTTGATCCTTTTTAGCTATTAGCTATTAGCTTTTTAAGAACGATGTCAATTTCTCACCATTCCTTAATCAAATTAACGAATTAATTCTCTACTATTAGAGATAATTCTATTAAGTAGATTAATTAAATTCGGTGGCTTTTGCACAAAATATCAGATCTAGTCTTATATCCTTGGTTCTAGGGGTTTCTTCCTTACTACTATCTTCGAGCGTTACAGCAGCCGAAAGAATCACCTTCAATTTTCCACCTTTTGGTCAATTTAAGATCATGGTTGAAGATCTTGAGGCTTTTACCTCTGAAGGAGAAATATCAGCGGAACTTGCTTATTATCTCAACCGTTTACCAGCACCACAACGAGCAAGATTACCAGAGTTATTATCTACTCCTTTGGAATTTGATCCTCTGACCATCAGTAAGTTTAGTAATTCTAGTATTGGTGAGATGGTAATCAAGAATTTTGGCAAAGGGATTAGAGTCAATGTTCAAGACAATGGTTTTTATGCTTTGAGAGGGGCAATTATTGCTGCTGCTTTCGACGATGAAGGATTGACAGTAATGAACCTGCTGCGTCAATTTCCTTTAGAAACAATTCATTTGGATTTAAAGGTATTGACTAAATATCTTAAGCGAGGAACAATTCTTTCGGAAAATCAAGAGGGAATTAATCAAACTTGGTTCCCAGAGAATACTCCGCAAGATAAAACTTTAAAGCACCATCAGACAGAAGTATCGACCCCACTAGACCTGAAAACTCCAGGGAACTATTCCTGGAACAAACAAACAATGGTCTACCGTAATCCTCGACGACCAAAATCGGGCTATTTCGATCTTTATCAGCCCTTAACAGAGCAAACTGTTCCTTTAGTGGTGATTTCTCATGGTGTTGCCTCCAGCCGTCAAACTTTCGCTTATTTGGGAAAACATCTCGCTTCCCATGGTTTTGCAGTGGCAGTTATTGAACATGACGATATCAGTTTAGAGAAGTTTGATCAGTTTCTTTCGGGAACAACAAAATTTCCTGAACCAAACAATTTAATTGATCAACCCCTAGATGTGAAATATGTTCTGGATCAATTAGAACAACAATCAAACATTAATACTCAACAGGTAGGAATAATTGGTCAGTCTTTTGGTGGTTATACCTCCCTTGCTTTAGCTGGAGGAGAACTAATTGCTGATGCTACCGCGATGGAATGTAAATCAGAGAATTATCAGGATGTTTTATTAGATTTATCTTCTTTGGCTAAATGTACTTTTAATCAACTTAACAAGTCCCATCTAAAATTACGCGATCGCCGAATTAAAGCGGCGATCGCTATTAACCCGATGGCAAAAATTTTTGGGGAGGCGGGCATGAGTTCAATTCAAGTACCGACCATGATCGTTGCGGGAACTAATGATTTGATTATGCCTCCCGTTGATGAGCAAATTGCACCATTTAGCTGGCTAGATGAAAACCTGGATAAGTATTTAGTCTTAGTTAAGCCAGGAACTCACTTTAGTTTTTTACAAGAAGGCTTGGGAGTATTACCAGTACCTGATACTGTAGTTGGGCCAAGTCCCTCTGAGGCGCATCCGATCCTAAAATCCATCAGTACTGCATTCTTTCAACTTCATCTCAATCAACGGGCGGAATACAACACTTACCTACAAAGCAATAAGTCTGATGGCAAAAGTAAACACTTAAATCAACTGGATCATAAAGCTTTTGACTTTTCTCTGATTCGCTCTTTAAATCCAATTCAATTGCAAGAAATAATTGATCATTAAAAGGCTAATAATAGTCTGCTTGAAACACAAAAAAGCACAATAAAAATTAACCTCTACTCAACTACTCAACTACTCGTGTAGTAAAAATATCTAAAGCCGCTTGATGTTGGGTGTTATTTTCTGACCAAAATTTTTGCAGTTTGAATAGATCTTTGGTATTTATTTGTAAATCTTCTGAGGGGAAGTTTTGCATTGCCTCAATTACCGTCCAACCATCAGAGTCACTTGGTACGTCTGCGGCTTCGATTAAGGATGAACGAATGGCATAAAATCCATTACGCTTGTGATGGGTTTTGATTACTGTTCCTAATTCCTGAAGAAATTTCTCTCCCTCTGGAGTATTAGTAAATTTATACATCTCAACTCGATCACATTCAAAACGACTGCTCAACCAGTGTCGCAATTGAGTTAAAGCTTCTTTGTCAACAAATTTGGCATAAAGACGAAATTCCCCCGTTATTTCTCCTGTGGTAGCATACTTTTCTAAGGTTGCTACGGAAATTTTGCCATTGAAAGGACCATAGATTAATTTCACTTTTTCAGCACTAAGGACAGTTTTCCCTTGTAAGACTGTCGCTGATAATCCTAAAGCAATAGCGATCGCACTACGAACAATAAGCCCTAGGCTAACATTTTGTTTTAAGTTCATTATTTAACTGAGAAAATTTAATTTAAAAATATAGAAATCTAAAATTGTTTAGTAGTATTAACGTATATATAATCAACTACTAGTTATTAGTATTCCCTATAAAAACGAATAATTAATAAGGCTTCATCAAATTTACGGAAACTTCCTCAAACTTTTATAATCTGGATAGCCCTATTTCAAAAAGCATTATGAATGAGTCGCAACAATTACGTACTTTGGCTATCGATATCGGTGGTAGCGGGATCAAAGTAATGGTATTAGATCTCGAAGGTAATCCTTTGAGCGATCGCCAGCGTCTGAAAACGCCCCATCCCGCCAAACCAAAAGATGTGATTGAGACAATTATTACCTTAGCCAAACCGCAAGAATTTGACCGTGTGTCGGTGGGCTTTCCTGGCGTAGTCCAAAATGGTCTGATTAAAACCGCCGTTAATCTTCACTCAGACTGGTTAAATTATGATTTAGCCACCAGTTTGACGCAAATCTTATCTAAGCCTGTAAAAGTAGCTAATGATGCCGATATTCAAGGATTTGGTGCCATCTCAGGTAAGGGAGTAGAGTTGGTACTGACGGTGGGTACAGGATTTGGCTCAGCTTTATTTGTTGAAGGAAAATTAGTACCTAATCTGGAAATGGGACATCATCCTTTTCGTAAGGGTGAAACTTATGAGGAACAACTAGGCAGGGCAGCATTGGAAAAAGACGGTAAAAAGAAATGGAATGATCGATTGGAAAAAGCGATCGCTAATTTGGATCACCTCTTTAACTATGACAATCTCTATATTGGTGGCGGAGAAACTAAAAATATTAAGTTTGATTTGCCTCCCAACGCCAAAATTGTCTCTAATCAAAATGGCTTATTAGGCGGCATTAAACTTTGGACAAACTAAATTTAAATTGTTGTTAAAGATGAGACATAAACCACATCTAGTTAGAAACCTGTAGTTTTTTAGTTGATCGTTTTAAGTAACGAGTAGCAAGTCCTAAAGGATACCGCTTTGCATATAATGAGTAATGAGTTTACACCTCAATCATTTTTTCAAAACTCCTGTTTTCAATGTGGACAGGGTTTAATTTATTTTTTTAGTAACATTGGCGACTCTATGAGCACTTCTTGTACTCTCTCAATAACTTTGATTAGATAATCATAGTCAGTTACTTTTTCCGTGGGCAAATAGCCTGCTGTGGAGGAAATAAAGGAAGGTGTTTCCACCAATGCTAATCTAATTTGCTCTTGCTGATTTCGTTCTAGGCGATCGCTAATTAGAATCGCCCCAGAAGGAACATCATGTTTATCTAGATAAACGATCTTGAATGTGTTGGGACTATAATCTCGTTTTAACAGGTTGTAGTCTTCCAAGGATAATGCTCCGACGCTAACTCTGTCTTCTTCGAGCCACTTTAATATGTCTTGGGGAGTGGGAGCATACAGCACATCTTTGAAGTTCACGCCATAAAGATTATAAATTGGTAGATAATATCCAGTTGCCGAACCTTTTTGTCCTAAGGCAATTGTTTGCCCCTTTAAATCTTGTCGTTTTTGGAATGGTGATGCTTGTTTGGCGATGATTACGGAGCGGGTTTTATCTCGCCCTTCTAAAGGAACTAAGGGCTCATAATTATAGCGAGAAATAGCGATCGCTGCTAACCCTGGAGGAGCAAAGACTAAATCTCATTTCTTATTTTTGATTTGTTCTAAAGCTCTAACCTCATTGTAAGCAGGTTCTAGCTCAATCAAACTATTAAGTCGCGTACCGATGTATGCTGGAAAATAAATAATTTTTATCCCGAGAATCGACCGAACTAAAGAACATAAACTGATTGATATTCTCGCAATTGCTATCTGTGCCATTCTTAATTAGTTGAAAATATCGGTAATCGCTTTTTCAATGGATCTTTCTAATCCTCGTTGTACGCTATTTACCATTACTCTTTCAATGCTTGAGGGGCGACGTTGCTGGTTATAGGATTGAGATCCTGGGTTTTCTGCTGCCATAGC
>CALLPS010000261.1 GCA_938015355.1 uncultured Pleurocapsa sp. | reverse complement strand
CTGAGAATAACTAAATTGTTTTTTGAGGTGTTTACTATATAATTCAGGAAGTTGAATCATTACGTTTTCAACAAAAAAGATTATTGATAATAGTCTCTCATTTTTTGGGAGACTACTTTACTCAATCTCTCTCCTGACTTGCTTTTAACCCTCTTGTGTCGCCCCTTCAGGTGGTTATATAGAACTATATAGAGAAGGCTAAAAAAATGAATAAACGATTAAATGAAACATTATTAAAAATAGAAAGTAATCCCAAACTAAGTAATTCTATAAAAGAAGAGTTTAAAAGATTTATAATCTATAATTTCAAATCAATAGAAAATGACAAGTAAATATAAAACTAAAGAACGTGAATACGAGCAAGTAGTTTCCTATCTAACTACAGAAGACAAAGACAGACTACGTAATTATTGTCATAGGAAGGGATTAACTATTACGGGTTTGATCCGAAGAGAACTTTTAGAATTAATTAGTAACGAAAATAAATGAATAACTATCATCAACATCCCGCAATGGAAAATGAAGGGTCTTTTACTCCTTACGTGCATACCTTAGAAGCCGAACAAGAGTTGAATGCTTATGAATTGGAAAATTCAAGACCTGCTGTAGAGAGTCTACCCGCTATTCCCAATCACAATCTCAATCACTTATCTCCTGATTTTGTAGAGTTTTCTGATACTCAAGAGACACAGATACAAAGGGAGTTATACAACAGGCAAGAACGCCCTATCTCATCTATTCGCACTAGGCTATGTAATTTAAGAGACAAGCTTAATTCTAGACAAGACACTCTTAAGTCTCAACTCAGACAAGTTGAGTCGCAAATAGCAACAGTTAACGAACAATTAGATAAGTTATCTTAGGTTTTTCTAAACTAAGATTTTTTTAGATAAGACAATATCTGAATTGGGCTTAATATCTGAAAGCTTAATTGAATTACCCAAGCAAATATGAACATTCTTTTTATCAATAATCGAAGTAGAAACTTCAACTTGAGATACTTGTATCCATTTCTTTTGTTGAGTTTCCGCATCTAAGATAGCTATACAATCGCCAACTAGACCTTTAATTTCATCCTTAGAGAACTTGTCAAGTTGAGGATTAGCAATACTAACAATTATTCCAAAGTTAGGATGTTCAAACCAATCTTGTATTTTGTAGTTTAAGTTTTTCATTGCTATCTACCGACTTGTTATATGAAGTATGTTTTTAACTTGACGGACTTTAATCCCAGCTTTGTATAATCTAGTAATACCATCCCTAAGTAAAGTATATCTCTCAGTAGAGGAAAGGGAGGGAGCAAACCTAGCTGCCCTTATACTAGCTTGAGCTTCCTCTAATGGATCTTCTAATTGTGTATTACTCGCCAATGCTGCTTCTCTATGCCCAACTAATTCGTGTGCAATAGAGCTTTTCCAAGTAAGTCTACTATTTGCTGTAAGAGTGCCTTTCTCTTTAAGTGTAGTTGCTGGCATTACATCACTACCAATATTAAGTAAATCAAATCCTGGGTTATAAGCAATATTCATTTCTAGGTCGTCAACCCACCTAATCACACTTACTTTAAATGGTGCGCCTGATTCTACTAATTTTATGTACTCTGATATTTTGGCTTTTTGAGAATCAGTCAGAGGTAATTCACCCCTTAGTCCTCCTGTATCAACTTGATATACTTTTTTATCTTTCACTTAGTTAGATTGCTGTAATTAGAGTAAGGGTATATCAAAACCTGTCTTTGCTTTCCAGTAGTTGTCCATAATTACTTTAGTGGAATTACCTGACAATCTAGCTACGCTGGCAATATCTAATTTACCTTCCATCAGCCATCTTGTAATAGCACTATGACGTAAACTATAGGGCTTAATATATCTATCTAATTTGCCCTCTTCTCTTAACTTGTTAATTATAGGTATCCAGTGGCGATTTCTTACATTATTCCAGGTAATGTATTTTCCTTTAGGACTAGGGAAGAATAAACCTTTCGGGATTTCCTTTGTACCTCCATTTTTAGCTGGCTCAATTAATTCAATTAAAGCTTCAAGCTGTTCGTTGATGGGAAACAACCTAATTGCTCTGTTCTTCGTATGTGGAAGTAGAACACGATTACTATATGCCTTACTGAATCTGATATAACTCCTACCACCTTTAGATTTAACATCATTAGCTGTTAGGGCTATGGCTTTTTCAGGACGGCAACCAGTTAAGGCAATAAATTCAATGAGAGTCCCATAATAATCAGACTCAGAATCATAAAATCTCTGAATAATCATTTTCACTTCTTCAGAGGAATAACAATCAATCTCGCTTTTTATCCCTTTTGGTAGCTCCACATCCATGTAAGGATTGCGTTCTATAGTTCCCTTTTTAACAGCAAGATTGACCGATGGCATTAAGCAATTAGAGAAGATGGGCTTGATTGTGGCGGGTTTATATTTTTCCAGCAGGTAGGCAATAAACTTATCGCTGTTCTCTAACTCAAGTAAGGAAGGATCTTTTTTAAAGATATCCCCAAGGTAATTATTCTCATATTGATACCAATGAGTTTTCTTAGTAGTTGCAGCTACTCTCTCTTTGCTGACGAGCTTATAAAAGTTCCATAGGTCAAGTAAGCTTGGCGACTTCGTTTGAACTTCTAAAGCCCTTTTATGTTTGGCTGAGTATTTTGCTAGTGTCTCATCAAACTCTCCCATCTCAATATCACGATGGATATTTTGAGCTACCTGGACAGCTTTAACAAATCCTTCCTCAGTTTTAGTCGCCACCGTAAACTCATATCTTTTTGATAGATGGGTAAATCTAATCCTGATTGAATTATCTTTACTACTGATATTGACTTTGCCGATTTTACCTTTGTAATTATCGTTATCTAAGTACATTGAAAACTCCTAAGTATATTTAGCTTGAGATAGGGCTATACAGAAGGAGAATGTTTAAAAGCTTTGCTAATAGGTGGTTCTACAGATTGGGGATTTCTCCCCAATTTCTCCCCAATTTATCTTTGAGAAGAATAAGTAGCTGTGATTCCAATCCGATGCTGACCGCTTATTCTAAGTAATTTGTCAGTGATCCAAGGAATTCCTTGCAAAACTTTGAAAGATTTGGCATAATAAACCTTGGTAAGGACATAGCACAGCCCAGAAAGGTTGTGTGTCTCACCAGTCCACCTTCTAGATAAGGAAGAAAAGGAATTCGGTGAAATGCGGGTGTAGCTCAGTGGTAGAGCGTCACCTTGCCAAGGTGAATGTCGCGCGTTCGAATCGCGTCACCCGCTTAGTTTGTTAGTTTAATTTAGAGTCTTTAGTCCTCGGTCTTTAGTCAACTTGAGTGCTAATCTTTCCCTGTATAGCTGAGATTGCTACTGTTCTGGGAGAAGCTAAATAGTTTTTTCCTGTGGGATCACCGCTGCGTCCTTTAAAATTACGGTTGGTAGCATAGATTCCAGTTTCGTCTTTGGCTAAAACACCCTGACCAGAATTGATACAGGCTCCGCAACCAGATTTAAGCATTTGTGCCCCAGCTTGTTCAAAAATATCAAGATAGCCCAATTGTTCGGCTTGTTGACGTACTTCAACGGACGCTGGTACAACATATAAGCTTACTCCTGGGGCTACCTGGTGATTTTTCAAGACGGCGGCGGCTTGGGCTAAATCATAAAGTTTTCCTCCTGTACAAGAGCCAATGAAGGCTTTGGTGATAGGAATTTCCTGCAACTGATTGATAGCCACTACCTGATCGGGTTTTGGAGGACGGGCAACTTGGGGAGATAAATTACTCAGATCAAATTCATATACAGCTTCGTACTCCGCATCGGAATCGGCTTTAACTTCTTCAAAACCCACTGAAGTACGACTAGTAATATAATCACGAGTAACATCGTCGGTAGCAATTAAGCCGCACATTGCACCACATTCGATCGCCATATTGGCTAAAGTCAAGCGCTCATCCAGGGGTAATTGCTCAATAATCGACCCTGTAAATTCGATTACTTTACTAGTAGCGCCGCCACAGCCGAGTTGTCCGAGGATAAATAGCATAATATCCTTAGCGCTAATTTCAGGACTCAGGGTTCCCGATAACTCAATGACGATGGTGGGTGGAACACAAATCCATATATCTCCCAGGGCAAAAATGTTCGCCATATCGGTGGTGCCTACCCCTGTAGAAAAAGCGCCTAATGCTCCATAGGTGCAACTGTGGGAGTCCGTTCCCGCAATAATCATTCCTGGTCGAATAAACCCTTTTTCTGGTAGTAATACATGGCAGATGCCTGCTGCCTCCCCTGGAGAAACCACATCGAATAAATGACAACCTTGCTTCTGAGCAAATTTAATCATCAGGTCATACATCAAGTCTACTTTATGATCAGCCCGAATCTCCTGGACTTGAATAAAGTGATCCGCCACTAAAACCACCCGTTGGGAGTCCCATAATTGCGCTTGTTCTCCATAATGCCGATAGAATGTCTTCGCCACCGAACCTGCTACCGCATCGTGGGATAAAGCCAGATCTATCTTGGCAAATACTCCTTCTCCAGGCTTAACATAATCATTTCCCGAGGCTTTAGCTAACATCTTTTCTACCCTGGTCATCGGACGTGGGGGAGTAACACCAGGAGGAATGGTCACTTGACCCTGAAGACGCTGTTGATTATATGCCATCAGTCCTCCAGCATTGGCGATCGCATCTACTACTGGATTTTGTTCTGTATCCCCGATGATTTCTAAAGGAAGTCCAATATTAATACTGTTGCGATAGAAAATCTCGGCAAAAGATATGGCTTTAATTTTTTTAATTCCCGCAGCTTTGAGGGCAATGGGGGCAATTTCTCGACTCGACCCACAGCCAAAGTTTTCTCCTGCTTCTATTTCATCATATTGGAGCAATTCTCCCACCCCGATGATATGTTCTAAGGCATATTGTTTTAAATGCTCTGGATCGTCATTAGTTCCTCGCTTAGCAGGGATAATATCATCAGTATTAATATCATTTCCCAGATGCAGAATCTTCCCCTGATTATTTTTAATATGATTCATTCTTGACAATCCTGATTCAGCAGCTTATTCATAAGTTATTTCTGTATTTCTGACAATAAAAGATCTACTAGGGTAGCAGTATTAACGTACAATTCACCTTCAGCAGGTGATAAATCTGCCGTCCTGTAGCCCTTGGCTAACAGTCTTTTTTGTGCCGTAATAATCCTTTGCGCTGCTTTTGTTTCCCCCCATTGTTGCAGCATTAATACACAAGCGCCTATTGTACCCAAGGGGTTAGCAATACCTTTTCCTGCAATATCTGGGGCAGTGCCATGAATTGCCTCATACAGACCAAATCCCTGTTCATTAAGACTCGCCGAACCTAATAAGCCAATTGAGCCGACTAATGCTCCACCAAGATCACTGAGAATATCCCCAAACATATTCCCTGCTAAAATTACGTCAAACTGCTGCGGGTTAAGCACCATTTGCATTGCTAAATTATCTACCAGCATCGGTATAACTTTCACGGCGGGAAATTCTTTAGCTTCTTCCTCTACCAATCTTGTCCAGGGAATATGGGGTAAGGCATTTTCTTTATGGGCAACGGTGAGTAAGCCCCTTCGTTGCTGTGCTTTTTGTAAAGCCACCTGAGCAATACGACGAATTTCGCGATCGCTATAGTGCATTGTATGATATCCGTAATCTCCCTGGTCATCTGAATCGCGCCCAGCGTTACCAAAATAAATTCCACTAACTAGTTCTCTGACAATCAGGATATCGAGATCTTTCACTTTCTCTGGTCGCAAACTAGATGTATGCAATAAACTATTCTCACTACGAATCGGTCGCAGATTAATAAAAAAGTCAAAGTGCTGTCGTAGTTCTAGTAATCCTCCTTGACTCACTGCTCCGAAAACAATGCCATCTGCTCCCTCACACAGTTGGACAGTTTCTTGGGGGAAATTACTGCCAAATTTCTCCAGAGCTTTTGCTCCCAGATAGCCATAATCTACGGTTAAAGTAAATCCTTCCAGTTTCCCTACCTGATGCAGAATGGTTAAGGCGGCGGGGACTACTTCTAGCCCAATTCCTGACCCTGGAATAGCGACAATTCGGTAGGCTGATTTGTTTAAAGCAGAATTAATTAAAAATGCCACTTTTCCACAACTCCACAACCTCTTCTGCCGTAAAATAGCGTTCTTGTTTAATTGCCAAAGATTTAATTACCGAACGCATATGATCATACTTTTCTTTCGGTTGAGGATTATGTAATTGCTTTTCAAATAAATAGCGGAAATTACTCGCTCCGCTTCCTTTGCCAAAGAGAATCTCGATCGCATTATGGGGAAACACAGCATAACTTTTAGGATCGACTAACAAAGAATTAACATGAATCCCCGATTCGTGACTTTGAGCCTGTTTCGAGTAGGGGGCTGCACGACGAATTCCCCTTTGTTCCATATAATCTGTGACAGATGCGATCGCATCATAGTTAATTCCTGCCACCTCAATACCAAAACGAATGCGTAAACCATTTAATACATCTTCTAAAGCGACATTACCCGCTCGCTCTCCAATGCCACCAAATGTACCAGAAACCAAAGTAGCACCAGCCTGCAAAGACTGGAGGGTATTTTCTAAAGCCATCCCTAAATCATTATGGTAATGTACTCCCAGAGAAACTCCTGGAACACTTTGGATTAAGTCGTTAATCCAGATATAGCTTTTTTCGGGGTTAAGTACCCCCACGGTATCACAAAGGAGACAGTGTTGAATATAAGGACGAAAAGAACGAAGACACTGGACTAAAAAGTGAAAATCTGCTCTTGAGGCATCCTCGATCGCAAAATCAACCTTCAATCCTTGCTCAGTAGCATAGCGCAAATTTTCGACAATCAAATCAATGGCATTTTGACGGATTTGCTCGATGATCTTGAGGGGAATGTGATCATCAATGGTTTTTCCTTGAAACTCCGCCCTCCGACGAATCTGTGGATCTCGTAGCCAGAGTAGTCGATCTGAAAGCCCTTTGAACAGTACGATCTGCTTAATGCCGCATTTCTGAGCAAGATCGATAAACTGTTTGCCGATTAACGTGTCAGCAGATAACCTGTTCGCAAATCCTTCTGAGACTAGGACTTTAGCTAATTCTAGGTCTTGATCGCAAACCCAAGGAGTAATGTTAATGTAATTTACTTTAGTTTGGGCAATCAAATGAGCAAGTTTATATTTTGTTTTATGGGAGAAAAACAGCCCCGCCTGTTGTTCCCCATCTCGCAGAGTACTATCTGCAATCTTGATCGGAAGGGTTTGCATTGATTTTTTTCTGAACTCTATCAACTGAATTAATCAAGGATATAACATCAAAAGTTTAAAATTAAAACTCGCTTCCCTCAAACAAGCTTTAAGCTTTAAGCTTGGCAATTAGATAGAGACTCGACTATTAAATCTTGAGTTGACTGATGCTAAAGGAATGATCTTCTTTGCCATCTTAGGAGTAGTCGTCAACGGATTAGCTAGGAACTAGAAAATCTGAGAGAAAGGTTAAATTTTTTTTGTTGGATAGCATTCTTTAACACGATACCTTCAGGTAAAATTGTTGATAAATTGTTGAAAATATTTTTTTTGCACTACAAAAAATTATTTTTCGATTACGATCGACATCACAGCCGCTCTTGCGTGAATAAAGTTTAGATAAAAAAGTAACCACTAGATATTTTTTGCCATGTCTTTTCTCACTACTGACAAAGCCAAAGTTACCTCATCGTTTCAATTTGATAGTAATACTGTTAGTGTTTGTTTAAGTGATGCTGAAACCCAGGTAATCCAGAACAAAGCGAAAAAAGCAGGTATTAGCGTTAACGAATATATCCGCAATGCCGCACTGGGATTTCCGATGGGCTAGCTTGAGATTATAGCCATTAATCAAGACAATCCGCTCTATTGGATTATGCTAAAAGGCTACTATTTAGCTCCCTAAGATTTTCCCAAGATTTTCAGATTAAATCTTTTCTCATTAGTTGCACTAATTGACCAGGAACTAATCGATGAGTCCCATTGACGACAATCGAATCTCCTGGTTTTAATGTCTGTTAATTAACCCTCTAACCAGTACTCGATCTTCTAAACTTTCTAGTAGTTCTCGGTTTGGTTACTCATTACTCATTACTCGTTAATCATTTAGCCTCGTAAATAGGCTATAACCATGACTAATAACAAACAGCCGACAAAAGTCAGTCCTAATAAGAGTAAAACAAAGATTTCTCCTGAAGAAAGAGGACGATCTGTGGGGTCTAAATAAGCCGTCTTGGGGTATTGATGAGCATCGGGTTCAGACCATGTAGGTGCTTGAATTACATTGAGACGAGAGTAGCCAATTTTGAGGTCATAAAGCGATCGCTTTTCTGGACTACTCAGTACGGCATAGGCTTCGTTAAGTCTTTGAAATTTTGCGGTAGCTACCTGAGATGGTAATTCAGTAGTATCTGGATGGTATTTCTTGCTCAGTTGGCGATAGGCACGGCGAATAGCAATATTAGATGCCGAGGGATGTAACTCCATCAGACCATAGTAGCTATTGAGCAACTTAACTTGGGGCGATAAAGTTGCTGATTTCTGCCGATTAAAATTAGAATTGACCATGCTTTGGGATTTATCTTCTAAGGAAGCGGAGGCTTACTTAATTTTTTAGCGAATTACGACTATTAGATCAACCTCATCAGGCAAAGTAGTTTAAGAAATATTAATCTTAATCAACAAATCAGTATCTAACTCGTGCCGCTTGTAACAGAATTTAAAGTTATCTCGTCTTTCGTCGAGTCAGAATAGGAGCATAGGGTAAACTAACCCTTGATTCTATATAGAATACGATCAAAGAACATTCGCAGTTGGAGCTATATAAAAATGTCCCATAGCGTCAAAATTTACGATACTTGCATTGGGTGTACCCAGTGTGTAAGAGCGTGTCCTACTGACGTTTTGGAGATGGTACCTTGGGATGGCTGTAAAGCTGGTCAAATTGCCGCATCTCCCCGTACTCAAGATTGTGTAGGTTGCAAACGTTGTGAAACGGCTTGTCCTACTGACTTCTTAAGTATCCGCGTCTATTTGGGCGCAGAAACTACTCGCAGTATGGGTCTTGCTTATTAAGACAAAATATCATAATAAATTGCGGTATCAACCAACATTTATTTAAGTGACTATTAAGTGACTATTGACGATTGTCGTCTAGCTTTTTTGATTATCCTGTATACAGGGTGATTTTCTAGTTAGACGGCATTATTTTTTTGCTTATTTGTTTAGATATCGAGACAACATGATATCGAGACGAAATCTACGACATTAAATAGTTTTGTCAACGAGGATAGGTATCGACAATGGCAACAATGACAATTAATATACTGACGATCGTAGCGGAAATCAGTTTGGTTTTCGTCTTTTTCTTTCTCGTTGATTGGTGCCTCGGCAAACTATATCGACAAATTTTAAAAATCCCTGTACTGCAAGCAACTCAAATCAGTATTCCAGTAATTCGTCGTAATATTCGCGGGGTTCTGCTGGTATTCAGTTTGTTGCTATCATTGGGCATCTTGGGTTTTAATGGATTCCTAATTTATCGTGGTGAAAATGTTCGAGATTATAGTTTAAAGCTAGTACGTAAAATTCCTCAGGAGTTTTGGACGGCACTTGCCTGGGGAATTATTAAGAGTCTCGGTGTCATAATTACGACAATAATTGCCCTTCGCTGTTTTAATCTTTTACTGGATAGGGTATCAGAATTCTCCCAAAACTTTGATGATATTTCTGCCAATGATGAGAGCGTTGCGGCATTTTTTGAAACCTTCAAAAAAAATCTCAATAACTTATCTTGGATTGGGATTGCTATTGTCTGCACTCAGTTTCTGATATTGCCTCCCATCGTCACTACATATTTACATATCCTGTTACGAATCTATCTTATTTTCGCCATCGGATTACTGTTTTTTAAAGTAGTTGCCGTGATTATTGATAGCCTGGATGCCCTCAGTATTAAATACTCTAGCCCCGAAAATCTGTTGCGATTTTATGATCAACTCCGACATTTAATTCCAATTCTCAAGCGTTGTTTGGAATATATTATTTATGTCGTAATGGCAACATTGGTGGTACAGCAGATTGCATTTATTGCCAATTTAGCAGATTGGGGACCCGTCGGGATTAAATTAATCACGATTTTTCTCTTGAGTCGCATCTTAATTTCAGTAATTTATTTATTTGTTGAAGAATTATTGCTCAAGCCCAAAAATCTCACCGAAATCCAGCTACAGCGACGGCAGACAATTAATCCTCTGATCAAGAGCATTTCCAAATATTTTGTTTATTTTGGGGCAGGAATTGCGGCACTTGATACCATTGGTATCGATCCAGCGCCGATTTTAGCAGGTGCGGGTATTATCGGTTTAGCAGTTGGTCTGGGGGCGCAAAACTTAATTAATGATATTGTATCTGGCTTCTTTCTCTTATTTGAAAATTATTATTTAGTAGGAGATTATGTCGAAACTGATACAGCATCAGGATATGTCGAAGCGATTGAATTGAGAACAACACGTATTCGCCATATTTACGGGCAAGTTTACATTATCAGGAATGGAGATATCACCTCGATCACCAATTATTCTAAAGAGTTTGTCTATGCTGCTGTTGATATCGGTGTTGATTACAATAGCGATTTAGATCAGGTTTATGAAATTATTGAAACCATTGGTCTTCAACTAAAAGCAGAAAATGAACATATCTTAGAAGCAACACAAATAGAAGGAATTGAAGAATTCGGCGATATTCGCTTATCCATTCATACCAAAACCAAAGTTAAACCTGGTAGACATTTACGAGTACAAAGAACTTTACGAAAACTATTGAAACAAGCATTTGATCGCGAAGGAATTTATATACCCATCGGCGAAACTACTGATAAACCAGAATGGGCAACTAAAGAAAAAATCAAGTTTAAAAAGAGAAAGGAAACTAAATCTCCCACAAATTTATAAGGTGTATTAGTAATATAGGTCAGAAAACATTACATGCAAGTATAGTCTGGAAAAAGCTGCTTACTTTTCTCAAGAGCGATCGCTAGATCTTCAGTAAATAGATATTAGTAATTATTTTAATAAGGTATAAAAGAAGATAGAGCAGCCCTTTTCTCTTTAACCCTTTCCCTTTAACCAGACCTAACAGATTAATTTGTCTCTTGAAAGTTATTTGGCATGTCAGTTTAGATTAAAAGGTTTATCTAAAAGTTAGCAAGATGATGTGGTCACAATTTGTTTCTGATGATCTAGTTTACTAGTTGCATTAAACCTATTTTGATTTACAATCATCAACGGTCATCTTACTAAATTAATAGGTAAATAATAAACCAGAGGAAAAATATGGACTTGTTGGTAAATGCAATCAAGAATTTTGATTATGCCAGTTTTTTGGGTGGTATTCCCCTTGTCAAGATAATCATAGTTATCCTGATCCTGACTGTGACGCAGTTTTTTAGGCGATTTATTTCTAATATTATCTTTCGTTTTATTGACCGCCTGACGGCAAACACCGAAACGGATCTGGATGATGAATTAATCGACATTCTAAAACCAGCCTTAAACCTGATTATCTTGTTATTTGGTTTCTGGCTAGTACAGACTATCTTAGCTCAGGAAATAGGGCCTCAATTAAATGCCAATCTGGATAAGCTATTTAATTTTATCGTTGTTATCATTACTGGTTATGTTGTGTTCCGAGCTGCCTCGTTGCTAGGTAGAATTCTGGCAAACACGATTCTCCATACAGAAACAGAACTAGATGACTTGCTCAGACCCTTTGCACCCAAGATATTTCAGGCAATTGCCATTATGGTTGTGATCATTAAGGCAAGTGAGATTTTCTTAGGGGCTTCGGCGGGGGCATTAGTCGGACTGCTAGGGGGTGCAGGTCTTACCATTGGTTTACTGTTTAAGGACATTGTATACGATTGGTTTTGTACTGTAATTATCTACACCGATAAGCTATATAAAGAAGGGGACTGGATCATGGTAAGTGGTCTGGATGGTTTTACTCAAGTTGTTGAGGTTGGTTTTAGAAGTACTACACTAAAACTAACTGGTTGGGGTTCAGTGCAAAAAATGCCGAATTCCCAAATGATTACTGGTATCGTCCAAAATTGGTCGCAGAAGACAGGGAACGATCCCTTAGCATGGGGACTTAATTTGACTCTCAAAATCGACGGTATTTCCGCAGCAAAAACTGCCAGAATTTGTCAGAGCATTAGAGATGCAATACCTACTATTGAAGGCATGTCTACTAAGTGCTTAGTCCGCTTCGGCGCCATTGAAGAGAATGCTCGTGTGATTAGTATTAGAGGATTTGTTGAAGATCTTAACCTGTACTTTGCGAATGAGGAAAAATTAAATTTAGCTGTCTTGGAAATATTGGAACAAGAAGGGATTGATAGTTTACATGTCGATCTCCGAACTGACCCAGAAAATTATAAAAAGACTCTAGCAGCAGCTAATAACTAAACCCAGTCTAGTTTGAAACTCATAGTTTTTTAGGTAACTGTTTTGGGTTAAAGGGGAAAGAGAAAAGGGCTTGTGCTGCATAGTTTGGTGAACAAATGAATTATTCAAACGACCGTTATGCAATAAAGTATTATGATCAGCAGAAGTTTCTGGTCATAATTCTAGATCATGATCCAACTTTTTCCCCTTTCAATCCTTGAATTAAAATAATTTTGCACCAGCAGGAAACAATCTTAAGACTACAGTAGCAGTTTTCTGCTGATGCGATCGCCTAAGGTAATTTTTAAACTAACCAACCAAACTCTTCTACTAATTCAATTGCCAGATTATTAATCTTCTCCTCGGTTACTTTATCAGGCAATTGTGATATTTCATAGCTGTGATCTAATTGAGTAAACAATTTCTCTGCTTGAGCTAAAACCAGATCGTAACTGACATTTACTAATCGAATCTCTAGTAATTCCTCGGCATCAATCCCGCGACGATAAAATTAAAACTTATACGTACGTAATAAGGGTTTGAGATACTTGTATCCATCAGTCAGGTTGACTGTTGCAGACTTTAACTACCTGTAATTAATTATCTTTTTATAGTTGAGTTGGTTATCAGCAAAATCTAATTAATTACTCAGTAATTACATCCTCAGAATCTCAGTAACTTTGTACAAATTGAATTTGATAACTCATAAATTGTGCCAGAAAGATGAAAGGATTTTGTCGTGATTGTCAAAAGCGAGTTGTTTTGGCTTGGAATCAACATTCACAGTGGCTGTACTGTACCGTATGTGGACGAGATATAAAATATAGATGTATGGGAGAATCGAAATTGGAGGATAGTCTCAAACAAACAGAACAGACCAGCAAAACTCAATTAGATAAACAAAATTTGTCTAGGAGAAAGCGATCTCACTAAGGAAAATGCGATTGTCTCATCCCAAAATTAAACAATGTCAGTTAAACAAGTTGAACAATGTCAGTTCATCAGCATAGTTTAATGGCTGAGGTTCCAGAGTTGTTTCAATGATAAAGTTCGGGTAGTCCTAAAAGCGCTACCTATTCCTCATCTTTACGTCCTAATACTTCATCCCTTTCTTGTGCCTATAATTACCGTTGATCATTTGAGTAAAATCTATCCTGTGGCGATCAAAAAGCCAGGATTAAAAGGAACATTGACCCACTTTTTTCATCGTACTTACCGCGAAATTAAGGCTGTTCAAGATGTATCTTTTCAAATTCAGCCAGGAGAAGTAGTCGGTTTTTTGGGGGCTAACGGTGCGGGAAAAACTACTACTCTGAAAATGTTGACGGGTTTGATTCATCCTTCCCAGGGTGAGGTTCGAGTGGCAGATTATGTCCCCTTTCGTCGTCAACCGCAATTTTTACGCAAGACTAGCTTGGTCATGGGACAAAAGCAACAGCTTCTCTGGGATTTACCCGCTTTAGACTCTTTACGGATTAACGCTGCTGTTTATGATATTTCCGATCGGGTTTTTAAGCAGCGGTTGGGGGAATTAGCAGAAATGCTTGGGGTTGCAGACAAGCTCAATCAGCCTGTACGCAAACTTTCTTTGGGGGAGAGAATGAAAGCGGAATTATTGGCAGCATTACTCCATCATCCCCAAGTATTATTTCTGGATGAGCCTACTTTAGGTTTGGATGTGAATGCTCAGGTAGCCGTGAGAGAATTCTTGCAAGAATATAACCAACGTTATGATGCAACTATTTTGCTGACCAGTCACTATATGGCAGACATTACGGCATTGTGCGATCGCGTTTTATTAATTCATCAGGGACGATTAATCTACGACGGTTTGCTAGATGGCTTACTTGATCGCTTTGCTCCCTATCGGCAGGTAAAGGTAGAGCTATCTCAGTCTTGGTCTGCTGAACAGTTAGCTGATTTTGGCGAGATCGAATCGATCCAAGGACAAGAAGTGCGTTTTATTGTTCCCAAAGAAGAATTGACGACTACTATTTCTCGGATTCTGGGACAGCTAGAGATACAAGATTTAAGTGTTAGCGATCCACCCATCGAGGAAATTGTTGGTCGTCTTTTTCAAACAGGAAAGGCAACATAGCTATAGCCGTATCAACGTTATCTTATATACATTAAAAGTGATTGGTTCAGAAGTAAAGAGTAAAAAGTAACGTCTTTACAACACATTTTGTACTACATTAATGCTTGTTGATTTTTTTATTTAATGGGAGGTAGTTGACCATTGAGGGATTGAACCGCTTTATAGCTACCTCCGATACTAGGTAGCAAGTCTAAACTTACACCTTCGGCTCCCAGCAGATTGTGCCAGTCCTGTTCTAAGGCTAGATTTGTCGGGTTATTCTGATATGAGCTGAGTAATTGATTGATTGCATCGTACCAAATAACATGATTGCCATAGACTAGATGAGAATGTTCCTCGTTTTCCTGTAATTCCAAACGCAGCTTGGAAGTTAAGGATATTCTGTTAACCCAACCTTGAACATATTGAGCAGAAGCAATCTGTGAATCACAGTAAACTTTAACGTACCAACGATACCATTGACCGACTTCTAAAGGAGATTCTGTTTCTGGGAGGGTAAAGCTTTTATAACCAGGTTTGGGATCCAACTTTGATCGCGATCGCCAAACATCTTTTCTGGCTTCATCTTGAATAATAAATTCAACTTGACTAGCTGGGGGGAAAGTATCGGGAAAATGAACCCAAAAACTTGGATGTCCCTGAACAGTCTTTCCTGACGCAGAGTCAGGGAGCAAGGCTTCCATTAGACCAGCATTAGCACAACTTCCACGACTCTCCCCCGCAGTTTGCTGTCCTGGACGACCCATTCCTGAAAAATCTAGAGACTCGCCCCTATCATTATTTTTATCTCCCTTCGCCGTCTTGGCAGTTTGCTGTTCCGAAGAAGACCTAGATCCATCTTGCTGTTGACTCACAGATTGTGCTGTTACGGGTACGGACGATGATAATAGAAAGCAGGCAATGAATGGGGTTAAGATACTTCTCATTTTTAAATCATTTATTTTCTGTATAGATTGCAGCTAAAAGATTTTCAAGTTTACATAACTAATAACCAATGTTAAATGAATTACATTTAAGTATGAACTAATCAAAGAATTTTTTATACTTGTCGATTAAGTTTTGTAGCGAATTAAATCACCATCCACGCCATAGGATTAATCATACCCCGCTGCCCAAAACAAATAAACTGATCAAAGTTCCACTATTCCACAGACAATGAAGTAGCATTGGAGCCAAAAGATTGCGCGATCGCGTGTAAACAAATCCCAGAACAATGCCTAAAGTAGCCAAGGGCAACACTTCAGATAAACTCAAATGAGCAATAGCAAAGATTAAACCGCTAATAATAATCGCTCCACTGACGGATATATATCGCGTGAGAGAAGGTAGCAAGAAGCCACGAAACATAATCTCTTCAAAAATTGGTGCAGCAATGGAAGCAGTGATAAAAAATACGGCTAATGCTACTTTATCTTGGGACTGTAAGGCTAAAGAGAGTAAAGGGTTACTTCCTCCCTGTCCTTGCCAAATCTGTTGATTAATCAAAGACACTAACAGCACTAAAGGAATAGCCACTAAATAGCCACCAAAACCCCAAATAAACCAATTGGATTTGAACTGAAATTTAAACCAATCTTGGGGGAGAGGCAGAAATGACTTAATCGAAAAGAAAAGTACCGAGATTCCCCCAGCAGCCATCAAAACATAAGTACCTAAGACATATAAAGCCTTGATTCTCAACGAAGAATTAGCAGGATTAATCTGAAAAATTCCCAACAGCAAAGGTAAGACAAACTGACCGATAAAGAAAAATCCGACAATTAATACCTGCCAGGTTATTTCCCAATCCCAAGGGGTTGACCAAGTTGTATTGTTATTGGTAGCAATAATTGCTGTTTCTGGTTTGAGGAGTCTTTGGATAATTAATGAAACCAGTAAAATTACTCCAGCGATGCCGCCAAAAACAGGAATACCACTAATTACCACTAGTTTGAACAATGAATTAGTAGCAATTTGCAACTCTTGTGCTTCCAGTGCGACCAAATTTTTGTCTAGACCATTAACTTGGTCAAATTTAGCTAAAGCTTGATAGCGAAACCAACTATCTAAATTATTAGTGATGGTTGCCTGATTCGATTCCTTCTCTGGCTGAGACTTTCCTTGCCATAACTGTTTGAGTAGGGTAGCTGTTTGAGCAGATGGATTCTGTGGATTATCGATCCGCTTAATCGCCTGATCCCAAATAGCAATAGCTTCTGCGGAATTGCCTTGTACGGCAGTTAAAATTCCCCGTTTAAGATCAAGTTCATTAATAAACTCTTCTAATTTAGCAATCTGCTTTTTTAGTTGTTGTTTCTGATTTTTATTGGCTGCTGATTGGTTAGTAACTTCTAAACTCTCTGATGAGGAGTTGTCAAGCTGCTGTAGCTGAGATTGGAAATTTTGGCGACTAGTAAGAGAATCCTGGCGGACTTGTTGATATTTTTTACTAGCTGCGCTGTAGGGATTTTCTCCTACTAAGGAACTAACCGCACTATTAAGATCAAAATCATCTGTGGGATTAGCTTTAAATTCTGCTACGTGGAGTATCAGGTTTGTTTGATAAAGCTCTAAGCGACTTTGAATTTGAGGTTGAGTTAGACTGCTTTTTAAAGAAAAGCCAACTTGAGCGATCGCAAAGATAGTTAGTAAAGCTAATACTGCCCGTTTTATCGTCATTTATGATCTATCTAATTCTTTTCTATTAATATATAGGCAGCGGGTACAAAATAGAGCGCGAACACAGCCCGATCACTCTTTCTGCGATCGCCTGATCCTAATTTAACTCTAAGTACTAGGAAATTACTAGCTTAATGTTGTTTCTCTTGCTTTTATGGGAATGATAGAGACTAGAGTTTTCAACTAATTCCTATGCCAAGAAAAGCCGACGAATACGCAGTCCACATTCTAATTTCTGGTGGCCACAGAGAAGAAGTTCGATTCAATACGGTTCAAGAATTTCAGAAATGGTATAGCACCGAATTAATGACCAAATCAGATTCTGAAGAGTTTATCAACGTCCCGATCAAAAATATTCAAGGAGAATATATGGTGCTGCGACCTAAAAGTGTCTTGGCAATGAGAGTAGAACCTGTCTTTCTCGGTAGTGTCGAAAGATTTTAGATCTTTTGGGGCTAAAGACGGCTTAAGTAACTAAGTAGATCTGCCATTTCCTGCTCACTGGGCTGAAATTTGGGCATAGGGGGAGTTCTCCCACTAATTACCTGGGTAATAATATGCCGCTGAGATTTTCGCTTAGCGACATTTTCTAACCTGGGACCAACATTTCGATCAGCTTGTAAGTTATGGCATCCTGCACAGTTAATTTGGAAAATAGCTAATCCGTTCTGGATATCTCCCTCCAGAGATAGAACCTCTTGGGCATAAGGGTCAGAAACTTTCTGCCAATAGAGACCCAGAAAGCCAACAGAAACCACAAGCATTATTACCATAATGGTTAATACAAGGCGGTTTAGCCAGGCGTTAGATTGGACTATCTGGTTATCCACTGTTTATTTAAGAAAAAATATTAATGTTTACTTATATTTATTATGATTTATAAATATAGTTTAAAACTAAGGGGTCAAGGTAGGCAAGGAAAGATCATAGCTTCTGGGATTTTCAACCGAAAAAAAGCTACTTTAAATTAAAGAAGTGAATTACTCTCCCAAATTCCAGCTAGATAATGTCTAGATGACAGGCAGACCAAAATTAGCGTAGGATAAAAGCTAATTAGATAATTTGTTTTAGGGAGACATATAGTGATAGAACCTCTACTTTTGGGCATCGTGCTAGGTTTGATTTTTATTACCTTATTAGGATTGTTTTTTGCTGCCTATATGCAGTACAAGCGTGGTAACGAGCTGGGTATCGACTAGGTATCACGCGCATATTTTATAATTAAGATATATCAAGCAAACTATTGTTTCAGGGTGAAGGAGCAAGCATAATTTCCTTCATCCTTTTTAATATAAGTTCATGATCTATCATGGAGTTCCAGATGGCGTGAAATTTTGGATAAACTTTAGATCTTGAGTATTCGTGCCATAAAACTGTAAAGTTGCTTTTCTTTCCTGAGTTGGAGTAGGAGTAAGCTTAATTTCCAGATAGTTTGATGGTCTAATTAAGAGGCGTTGTGACCATTCGATCGCCGTAATACCTGGTTCAACTTCGATGCCTTCCCAGTACATTTCAGGATAGATACTATCTACTTGGTTAGGTTCTAGACGATATAAATCTAGATGATATAAAGGGATACGACCATCTAAATATTCATTAATCAGGGTGAAAGTTGGACTAACTACTGAATCAGAAATATTAAGACCTTGAGCAATTCCTTGAACCAAAGTGGTTTTTCCTGCTCCTAAATTACCAGTTAGCAGTAGAGTTGTTTTCGGAGAGAGATGTTTTCCCAACAGATATCCCAGGTGCAGAGTATCTTCAAGAGTGGGTAAAAGAATTGTCAGCACAGAGCAAAATTTTTAGTAATAAAAAGGGCTGTAAGACTTAAGACCAATAAGTTTGAGGGTCAAGGAGAAAATATCAACTAAATATTAACTATTTTCAGTCCAGGAAAAGTTCATCGAAAGTTTACACTAATTGACAGGGTACAATACACTTCCTTTATATTAAATTGATAAATTATAAATAAGCCAAGTAACTTTAAGTTGGGATAACAAAGTAAAGCGGGCTAATTAGACTGTTCTACTTTGTTACTTCCCTTTATTTTTTTGACTATCATTAATATTTTCTAATTATCCGAAGCAATAGCTACAGAAATAAGCTTCCTGCTAATTAGAGTTAATCAGAGCCAATTATGTAGGTAGGCGTAATTGAGCGTAAAACCAAAATTAGGATCTTAATTTTGATGTTGATTATTTGCCTGTCTCGTATTCTCCACTACCTCACTACTCCAATACCCGAAGCATCTTCTAATTAATTTGACCCACCTACTTATATTTTAGGTTGCCACTTGCCACTGTACCACCGCAGCAAGACTCTGGCTAGCTGGGTAGAACTATGACGGACATGACCCCTCAATAAATCTTCTTCCATAACGTTAGCCATAACTATCCTGCGGTTCAACTTAGCAATTTCCTGACGATCTAGATCAACGGGATGAGAATTTTCCAACTCATAACGCTCTAAAGATTTAGTACTAGGAGGTTTGCGATGCACGAGGACAGCATCAAATAATTTGCCCTTGCTCACACGATCTATTTCTCGAATATGGTCGGCAACACTGTAGCCTTCTGTTTCTCCTGGCTGGGTCATAATATTGCAGACATAAATGCGGGGAACATCCGCATTAGCGATCGCATCTCTAATATCAGGAATCAACAGATTAGGAATAATACTGGTGTAGAGACTACCAGGGCCAATAATAATATATTCTGCTTCGTTAATTGCCTTGACCGCGCTCGGAAGTGCAGGAGGATCAGCAGGAATACAGCCAATATTTTTAATTCGTCCTCTGGCTTCAGGGATATTAGATTCCCCTTCAATTAATCTGCCATCTTCCATTTCCGCCCACAAACTAACGTCACTGAGGGTTGAAGGCAGAACTTTACCACTAATAGCCAAAACTTTTGAGCTGGCCATTGCTGCTTGTTCCAAATCTCCCGTAATCTCGCTCATCACTGTGAGAAAAAGATTCCCAAAACTATGACCAACTAAACCCTCTCCTGCTTCAAAGCGATATTGAAATAGTTCCGTGAGTAATTCTTCCTCATCTGCCAAAGCAGCTAGACAATTGCGAATATCTCCTGGAGGTAATACTCCTATTTCTCTTCTAAGTCTGCCAGAAGACCCTCCATCATCGGCTACGGTGACGATCGCCGTAATATTGCTACTATATTCTTTAAGACCTCGCAATAAGGTAGACAGTCCCGTACCACCCCCCACCACCACAATCTTGGGTCCGCGATTAAGACGACGACGGTCTAACAGCATATCCACTAACCCCTTATTCTTGTCCACTCCCAAGACATCAGTGATCGAACCCACTGTGCGGGACTGCCCCCAATAAATGAGGAAGATCCCCAGAATTAAGACAACCGGGCCAGAAATATAGTTAGGAACAACAGTAGTTAAAAACTCTAAAAATTCCGAGGTGAATGATAACAAACGATAAATCGGCGTAAGCTTGCTCCAAATCGCCGTACCAATCACAGCTAAAACGAAGCCACCGGCACTCAAGAGTAACCATCGTTTAATAAATAATCCAGGAGACAACCATTTAAATAAGCGATTGCGGCGACGAGGATTTTTTTTGCGCGAGAATGAATTTTTCATCCCAAGTAAAGAACATTTTCGTTGGTTTATGCCAGAGTCGTTAAGATAAACATATACCATCATGCTCTAAACGACTCGTCAGGTAGAGTTAAATAATTAGTACAAGTACATTAGGAATGTAACGAGTTGGTGATTTTAAGGTTAAACGGATCTGGTCGAAAATGGAACTCAAAATCTTAGGATTAGATCCAGGAATTGCCATCTTAGGCTTTGGTACAATTATTTGCCATACATCTAATCAGAGTAACCCTAATAACGGTTTAGTCAAACTTGATGACTTTGGCACCATTGAAACCAACCCTAAAACTCCGTTTGGCGATCGCCTTTGTACTATTTACGATGATCTACATACTTTAATCGACGAAATTAATCCTGATTTAGTGGCAGTAGAAAAATTATTTTTTTATCGTATGAGCCACACTATTACCGTAGCCCAAGCCAGGGGGGTTTTGATGTTGGTTTTAGGTCAGACTGCTTTGCCTTATGTCGAATTTTCGCCCCCAGAAATTAAGAAAACGCTCACAGGATATGGCAATGCCAGCAAAATAGAAGTTCAGTCCGCTGTGGCACGGGAGCTAATTTTAGATGATATTCCCCGTCCTGATGATGCTGCGGATGCTTTAGCGATCGCTTTAACTGCTTGGTTTCATCAGTGTAGTTAATCTCAGTTCGGGTTAAGACAATTAACGAGCCTTGGGTAGCCCTTCGGGTTCAGCACTTTTCTCAAGTCGGGGAACCCGCCCAACGAAAGTGCTTCACTCTAAGCTGTAAGCTATAAGCCAATAGCTTTTGATTAGATTAATTTAAAGAGTTAAAATCATCCCATATGCGTAGTGGTATCATGCACGGACTACGTTGTTCAGTTCCCTAAAGGACTAGCTCCGCGTCGTGATTCATCCCTAACTTAAGAAGATAGGGAATTCTCTCACACATGGTTAAAAATTAAGATAACAGTTTGTAATAATCCGACCACAAAGCCTAAGACTCCACCCAAATTGACGATCGCCTGAAGTTCATTCTTGACGATTCCCTGGACTGATTTTTCAAGATCTTCGGGAGAAGTGGCAGAAACCCGATCAATAATGACCTGATCGATAGCCAGAATCGGTATGGTTTTAGCGACTAGCTTTTCTAAATCTTGTTCCAGATATCGCTCTAAAACTAAAGCTAACTCTTGACTCACGACTTCGAGGGAATCGTTAACTGTGGGAGAGGATTGGAGCCGCTTGAGAATTAATCCCGCTAAGTTTTCCCACTCCACAGAGTCACCTAACCCTGAAATAACACTAACCCCTTCCTCTCGAATATAGTTACGTACTCCTTCTCTCACAGTTTTACGGAGTTGTCTTACTGTAGAAACAGGTAGATTTTGTAATGACAGATTAGTCAGCCAGTTTTTAATGCGATCGCGGATTTGTAGAGAAAAAGTTAACTCTTCGAGTCGAGCATTAGTAATTCCTGGTTCATCAATACAAAAAGAGCGCAATCTAATTAAACTATTGCGTAAACCAAATAAATTCGCCACTACCCAGTAAGTACCACTTGTTTTTTCTCGAAATCCCTCATCAATAATTTGAATATTGCGATCGCTTAAGAAATCAATCAAGGCGCGACGAATGGTATCAGGGGGCACTACTGCGCCCAAAAGCCAGTCAGCAAATTTCTGGGCTTGGGCATCTTTTAGTTGAAAATTAAGCAGAATCTGATCGAAAATTTGATTGATTTGAGTTTCTAAGAAGTCTTCTTTTCGGGCTAAGACCTTTAATAGTCGAGGTAGGGATTGACTAAACAGATCGTGCAGAATGTTGCCCAAAATCTTGGCGGTTTTTTGCTCTTGATCCGATTTAACCCGATCTAGTGCCAATTTTAAGAGCCAGAGAATTGCCCCTTCAATTCTCTCGGTTGCTAATAACCGTTGAGCTAACTTTTGTAACTCTCCTGGGGTCAGCAACGAACCCATAATGGTATCAGAGACTTTCTGAGCGAGACGCTCTTGATTGCTGGGAATTAAGCCTGGGGTAAAGGGAAGCTTGCCCTTGCCAATATAGATTGGCTTGTAGGGGCGAAACAGCATTTTAATTGCTATATCGTTAGTGAAATAGCCAATGATGCTTCCCGCAACGGGGGGAACAATAAATATCCAGAGATTCGCTAGTGCCAAAACAAGATGTTGAATCGACGATAAAGATTAGACGGCAGACAGTTAATTGTAATCTACTATTCTATTTGGTTAACACCAATATACCCATCATGCCTCCTATCAGGGGATAATGGACAGCGTTACTAAAACCTGCCGCTTGAGACAATTTGATTTGCTCCGTACCTGTGGGAAACCGCTCAATACTGGGGTTGATATAAGCATACTCTTCTTTCATGCCCATATCTTCGGCAGTTGACACCACAATATTGGCTAAATACCATTGTTGTAAGACCGCTCCCAAGCCAGGATCAGGACGATGAAAATCCAAAATAGCTGCCTTGGCTCTAGGTTTTAGTACTCGAAATAATTCTTGTAAACTCAGGGGAATATTCGTTACATTACGTAATCCATAACCCATAGTGGCGCAATCGAACTGATTATCCCCAAAAGGTAAAGCGAGGGCATCTCCTTCCAGCCAATCCATAGCGACCGTAGGAAATTTAGCTAACTGCCTTTTTTTAGCGATCGCCAGTTGTTCACAGGAAAAATCTAGTCCTGTAACTTTTCCGCTTTGTCCCACTTCTCTAGCTAATAATAGGGCTAAATCACCACTACCACAGCAAACATCAAGAGCATTGTTTCCTGGCTTGACTTCACTCCATTTAACTGCCATCTTCTTCCAAATACGATGCTGTCCCCAACTAAGACGATCATTAAGCTGATCGTAGATAGGGGCAATGCGATCGAATATCGCTTTAATTTCTTGCGGAGTAGGATCAGCCTCGGTCATTAACTACCTATGGTTAAATTAATTGCTAATTAATGATATAGCAACGCCTGAGCCGAAAATGTAGAACGAAGAAAATACTTAACTTAAGTCCATATAATCAAATTTAGGAAAAATTAGGGTAAATCTCTTCGTCAAACAACTGGCGGATACTGCCCCCTAATTCAGGTTGGTTAGAAATTATTTGTTCAACCAAAGGTTCATAATCTTTCTTCACGTCATAATCCAAACGTCTGCTAGGAGATTTTACTTCTGGCATCCAAGTTGTATGGAAGGAAAAGCCGATATTTAGTTTAGGATGACTCATTTTATACAGAGGCCCATCTTTCAGTTTTCCAGCATCAAAAATCCAGATCTCACTATTTTGTGACCACTCTGGATCATTATCTTCTGCTGTCGATTGAGATAAGAATTCATCGGAAGTTAAGACAACACAGACAATATAGCCATCAGTTTGATCCTCCACATTAGGGCGAGGGATGAATTGAGCAGAAGTTCCTAAATTACGATTATTAAACTGGTAATAATTATCTTCGTTGAGCTTAATAGAATCTGTTTTGATTTGCAGATGGCATAAACTTGAAGGTACTCCCTCGTAAATTAAGTCAACAAGTTTTTTCTGATCTATTAAGCGGTGTGGATAGTCCTGATATGCTTCAAGGGCTCTGTTAGTTAGAGTGTCGGGCCAAGCTCCCCAATTATTCCAGAAAATATCAGTAACTTGTTTCGTAGGTCGTTGGTCTGAGTAAACATAAAACGCTGTAGACCAGGTAAGAAGATACTTAGGATCTATCTGATTAACTTCTGGGTCTGCATGGTGAGCTTCAAGTTGCTGATTAATCTTGTCTCGGTCTGATTCATTAGGAACTAATTTATGATCGACAATGTCACCTGTTTTGACATCAATTACCAAACGTCCTAAACGACTAATATCTGTAGGGCTGACTATATTCCCTGCTAGCTGTTGAATGCGATAGGTTAATTCGGGATCATCATAGATGTCTTCAAGATCATCAGGGTCACGATCATCATAAGCTGAACGATCATGAATACGGATATATTCGGCAATGTCTGAGGCTGCTAAATGGGCGGCATTCACCACAATTTGCTCGTTACTATTATCATAGTTGAGCACATAATGAGAAAATTCAGGGCTGACTTCTACTTTTTTGGCAACAACTTTTGGTAAATTTTTAAATTGGCTACGAGAGAAAAAGTTGGTCAATTTTGTCCAGAAACCAGGAGTTTCTGACTTTAAATCTGCTTTGTTAATTATGTACAGGTTAGTACTGGGATATTGAGGATAGTTGAGAAAATCGGTAATAAAAACGATAAAAGAACTTAGTAAAGGGTTTTTCTGATAAGGGAGGGTATTCTCTAGGGAAAACTTAAATGATGTCTCAGCAAAGACGATATAGTCTTCGGTAATTCCCATTTGATGGACAGTCTGATTAATGCTTAAGGGTCTATTTCCTGGTAAAACAATATTCCATTTTTCGGTAATGCCGACTTGTTTGCCATCCCATTGCAGCAAATGAACAAAGTCATAGCCACCAGTAAACAATTCCAGAATTTTTACAAATATTCCTGTAATCGAGATTACCAGCTTGAGGGGATATAAAATAACGGAATAAAGTAGAACTAAAATATTTTGAAAACTTTGAGCAAAATTGAAGTTGCGCTCTCGCCAAAACTGATCCCAAATTGATTTTAAAGCCTCAAAATTGCGCTCTAACCTAACGTCGATCGATCGCGGCAAAGCTAACATCGTCCACAATGACCGACCCGCATTTAAGGTATAAAATTTTTCGGCATCACGGTCAAATACAGGATGTGCTGAAGCCATCAAGTTTTTAAAGGGAATTGGTTGTTGACCTGGTAACAATTCTGACCAACTTTCGTTCATCCCCACTGGAGTGAGAGTTTCTAAAGTCTCTGGATCAATTTCGTAGGGGCGACCAACATCCCAGGTAATCAGCAAACGTTCATGGTCATCGTCACTCAGTTGAAAGGGCACAAAAGCTGTATTCAACTGGTTACGAATACCCAACTTGTTGAATGAACCCCGAGAAATGCCTAGGTTATAGAATTTAAGTCCGCTGTATTGTTTGTTACTCGGATCGGCGGTGGCTTGATCGGCGAAATAACAGGGCGTTTTGACTAAGCGAGTTTTTAAACTAGCTTTTTTTTGGGCAAAACTTAGACGATAAACCATGCCATCGCCGTTGTATAAAGCAGTCCAACCGTCTTTACTGACCCAAACCGTCTGATCATCCCCTTCTACCTGAGAAGAATTTGGTGATCCTACAGGACTAACCATAAAATAGTGACCTAGAAGATCCTCAGGTAGAGTAGCCTTATTTCCTGCTGCATCTTTGATCGTCAGTTCAATCGGCTCGATAAATTCCTCTCTACTTACGGCAACAACGGTTTGCGGAAATCTTGATGGTAAATTTTGACCACAATTATTTGATATAGTGCTTGATGGTGCTTCTGTCATGATAAGAATCCAGTTAAAGTTTATATTCAGACAAAATCTAGAACTCTACTTCTTACTAGGTTTAAGCTCAAGCAATTATGCCAAAAAGCATTTAATGTAATAATTATTTACATTTTAATACTAAAAAAATTATGAAAAATAAACAGTAATGAATGGTGAACACCAAAAAGTTACATTTGTAGATTATTATACAGAATATAGCTAAGATAACAATTTAATACAAGCTACTTCTGGTTATGAAACAGCGATCGCATAATTCTGATTTCGGCTCTGATTTCGGCAACACAACAGCTTGGGGCGGTCAAAAGAACGTTACTCTTTTTGCCAGAGAAAAAGGGATTCCACCATCAGTGGAAAAGTTATTACTGAAGTTAAATAAAGCCCTGCGAGGATGTCCTCCTTTTCTATTAAATGATCTCGGAAGAATGGTGGAGCCTCCAGTTACCAAAGGATTGCCAGAATTACCTCCAGGAGTAACTAGGAAAGTTGCGGTAATCGGTGCGGGACTAAGTGGATTAATTGCGGCTTTAGAATTAGTTAAGCTGGGCTATCAAGTTGATATCTATGAAGCTACAGATTTTTTGGGGGGGAGATTAGGGGCAAAAGTAAGTGATACTTCTCCTTCTGGGTTTTGGGAACATGGTTTGCATCACTTTTTTAATAATGTTTATGATTATTTGATGCAGAAAATCTCTGAAGTTGGGGCAGATCGTCACTTTGAACCAGTGGATGAAGTCTTGTTAGAGTTTGAAAATTATGAACAAGAAATTCTCACAGCTAGCCCCAATGCCCATTTATTAAATATGCTGGGTATTGTCTGGCGATCGCCCAATGTAAACATTTTGGATGCTATGAAGAGTGCCCCTGGAATGTTATCTTTATTCTTCTACAACCATGAGAAGGTAATAAAAAAACTTGACCATTTAACTATGGTTGAATATTCCCAAGGCAAAATTGCCAAACCTTTTTTTGATACCTTTATCACAACTGTACTTACAGTAAGTCTTAATCGTACTGAAGATATTAGTGCAGCCCAGGCATTGCACTTGATGTGGACTTTTTTCATTCGTAAGCCTGATGCCATGTTGCGGGTTGTTCCGACAGACAACCACTACAACTCAATTATGTTGCCCTTTCGCAACCATTTAGAAAGCTTAGGAGTCAAGATTCATTTGGGACATCGAGTCAATAATATAAACCTAGAAAATAATCAGGTGACAGGTTTAGATTTTAGCAATGGAGAAAGTATCGATTTAGATTATCTAGTAATGGCAACGGATATTAGAGGCACCAAAGAGATTTTCGCTGCCACCAAAACAGAAAACCCTCAGTCTCAAGCTAACCTCGACCAAGTACGGTCGGTAGTAAATAAATTAAAAACCGCACCGCCTTATGTAGTCGCCCGCGCCTATTTACTCGGCAAACCTGAAAATCCTGAGCGACCTGATGTCATCGAAACTCCAGAAAATCAACCAGTAGACTTAGTTTTTCAAGCCCACAAAACTGAAAAGAGTGATACCGCTTGGGTCAAAGCTGCTCCTGCGGGGGAAGACAGATGGGTGATCGAAGTTCATGCTTACGATTTAGGTCCGACTTTAGCGAGAAAGTATGGCAGTTTAAAAGAGAGAGTTGAAAATTGCTCTGATGATCAGCTGTGGTTGTTAATCTTGGAACTTTCTGATCAAGAATTATGGGATGCGATCAAAGAAGAATTGCGGGATATTGATGGTCTATCTCAGCTAGCTGATGCTACTCCTGAGCCGAATGGAGGGTTGCAAATTGGGAGATACTATAACTTTACTGGGTTTCAAGTCGGGCAAGGCGATCGCCCTGCACCATTTTTTGCCGAACCATATATATCCAACTTAGTTGTAGCGGGAGATTGGGTGGCATTACAGGGTAAAGATGGATTTGAAAATAGCCCTGGACAAGTATATCCAGGGGGTAACTTAATGGGTCACGCTGCTGCTGCTGCTGGTATTGCGGTGGGGATAATTGCGGCTCAAGATAATGTAGTTGGTCCCTATGTACCAGTAATTTGATAAATTTGTTGAAGTATTGAGTTAAACTCCTGGTCATTTTTTATTGGTAACCTGGAATTATCTTGATCAACCAAATTTGAAAAACTATTGCGATCACGCTAGAGTTAAATGATAGTAGGTACTACAGCAGCAGCTAAAATTCTCAAAATCTCTACTGCCAGACTTAGAGTCCTCTTAATTACGAAGAGAGTGGAAGGGGCTTACAAAACAGGAAAAATGTGGCTTATCCCCCTGTTTAAAGGCAGACCTATTATCTTAAAAGGAACGAGAGGTCCTGCTCCTCGTTGGCAAAATCCCCGAAAGCCGGCGAAGACTATTGTTCATGTTAATACGCAGAAAATTAAACATAATCACAAACATCAACAGCGACAGCCAGTAATTACAGTCAAGCGAGGAGATACTAATCAGTACGGACATGAGGTTGAAATACCAGGAGGTTGCCGTATTGTCTATCGTCCAGATAATCCGATGTGTGGAGCTAGAGTTTGGATTGAAAGTCTTTATGATGTAACAATAAAACGTCTGATGTAAACTTAGAGTTGTTTTAATTATTAGTTTTTAGCTTTCTCCTACTAAAATATAAGGATTTTAGCTTATCTCGAACTCAGGGTATTTACTTTCAGGTTAAGAAATAACGTTACTATTTTTTTTGGTTTCTGGATCGTCGTTATCTGAGTCATCATTATTATTGTTGCCAAAAAAAGTAGCGGTAATTATGTGAGAAAGCAATCCAACTGGTCCCAAAAAAAGACATAAGAGTAACGAATGAGCAGTCCAAATTTTTTTCTCTTGTCCTTGCCAATAAATCCATCTCCCCACAAATAAATCCATCGTCAAAAAATGAATCCATCCTGCGCCTGCTGTACCTTCTTGCGAGAAAAGAAGAGCAATATTCTCTAAGTTAAAATCAGATAAGACAGTGATGGACTCGAAATCAAACGTAACAACTAGAAAATAAATATATAAGCAAATCAAAGGGATTAAAAATAACAAGGAACTCATTATTTTTCGAGTAATGCTCCAATTAGGGGCAAAAATTGCTATAGCCCAAATAGCCATAGCATAGATATTTAAAATATTAAATAATTGGGAGAGAGTCATAACTAAAATGAAAAGTGATACAAATCAGAGATGAGATTTAGGCAATTACTTGTATTATAAATACTTACCTTCCCTCTGACAGTCAAGGTTTAAGATTAGCTTAGGCATCTGGTAAAAATTAACATGATTCTCAAACTATTATTATTCGTTGTTCCTTGTTCCTTAATTCTTATCCCTAAGCTAGTTAAGGCTCAAATAGTTGAAGATGGCACACTCTCTACAGAAGTCAATACCGAAAACAACCGCGACTTTACAGTCAATGCAGGAGAACAACGAGGAGATAATTTATTTCATAGTTTCCAAGAATTTTCCATACCAAATAACGGATCGGTATCTTTCGATAATGCGATAACGATTCAGAATATTATTACCCGTGTTACTGGTTCATCTATTTCTGAGATCAATGGCTTGATTCAAAGCAATGGGACAGCTAATCTATTTTTACTTAATCCTAACGGAATCATCTTTGGAGAAAATGCCAGCTTAGATATCGGTGGTTCCTTTATTGGAACTACTGCCGAGAGTTTATTGTTTGAAGATGATACAGAATTTAGTACTAATCTAGATAACTCAGAACCGCTGTTAACTGTCAGTGTGCCTTTAGGATTACAGTTTGGTAGCAATCCAGGGGAAATTATCAATAGAGCTAATTTTGCAGTTCCCAATCCTCAAGATCCGACTGGTCAAGACCAAATAAAATTAGGATTAGAAACTGAACCAGGCAACACCTTGGCATTAATAGGGAATGGAATCACTTTTGATGGTGGTGCAGTTACCGCCCCGACAGGAAATATTGAATTAGGAAGTGTTGCCGAAAATAGTTTTGTTACTCTTGAGCCTATTGCTAAAGAATGGAAAGTTAACTATGAAAATGTCAGTCAGTTTCGAGATATTAAATTAGATAACTTAGCTTCCATTGATACCAGTGGAGAAGGAGGAGGTGATATTAATGTCTGGGGCAGAAATATTCAGATTCTTAATGGTTCTGCCATCACATCAAATACTTTGGGTAATCTGGATGGAGGAAAAATCAAAGTTCAGGCATCTGATTTATTAGAAATAAATGGCAGCGATACCACAAGTGAAAAAATCGATTTATTTCTAGCAGCACAATTTGAAATCTTTTTACCATTTGCCAGTCAGATTTCTAGCAACACATTTGGTACTGGAAAGGGAGGAAATGTTGAAATTGTTGCTCAAGATTTAAAACTAATTGATGGAGGAGCAATTGAACTACAAACATTTCCAACAAGCCAGGGAAAGAGTGGAGACTTATCCGTGAACGTCTTTAACTCGATTAATTTCAAAGGTTCAAGACCACTATTGCGGTTAGGAGAAAATGCAATAGATTTAATTGGTTCCTTATTCGACATTAATACAGCAATTGAAATTAATCAGTCTAGTGAGATATTAGTTTTATCAACTAGTAGTAGTGATGGAGGAAATATTAGCATTACTGCTCAAGATATAATCCTACAAGATGGTGCAGCAATTGCAACTAGTCCATTCGGTACTGGAAATGCTGGAAATATTGAGCTAGATGTTAACGGGTCAATAGAAGTTCTCGGGACTTCTCCTAAAACAGGTAGTGTTAGTAGTCGGATTACCGCCAATACTTTTGGAAGTGGTAATGCTGGCAACGTAGATATTAGCACGAGCAAACTTACAATTAAAGATGGAGGATTACTAATCTCTACAACAGCGTCTGCGGGGAATTCTGGGAATATTAATGTAGATGCTTCTGAGATTGAAATCAGTGGATTTCGTCCAATAGATAAAGTAGATAAAGTTTCTAGCTTCATATCTACACAGACAGATAATGGAGGGAATGGAGGAGATATATTTCTCAATACGGATCAACTAGTTATTAGCGATCGCGCTAGCCTCAGTGTTCAAGGTACTGGCTCTAGCGCACCAGGAAATTTAACTGTTAATGCTAACTCTGTAGAATTAGTCAACGGGGCTAGTATTATTGCTACCACTGAATTTCAGTCAGGAGGCAATATTCAATTAAACATTGAAGATAATCTCATTCTCCAAGAAAATAGTTTAATTTCAGCTCGGGCTATGAACGCTGCTAATGGGGGAAATGTTGATATTGATGCCAACTTTGTGATTGCTTTTCCTCAACAGAATAATGATATTTTGGCTAGTGCCGTATTTGGCGATGGTGGTAACATCACCATTAACGCAGAAGGAATTTTCGGTACAGTCGAGCGGAATGCTCTACCGCCAAATATGACTAATGATATTGATGCAAGTTCTGAATTTGGCACAGCAGGTACTGTAGACCTAGTATTTCCCGTCTTGACTGCTACCAATCAACTATTTACTTTGCCGTCAGATTTTGTCGATGTTAATTATTTATTTAACAATACTTTTTGTAAAATTAGCCAAAATAGTTCCTTTACTGCTAGTGGTCGTGGTGGACTTCCTTTTGATCCTGAACAAGATTTTCTCCCAGAACAAACATGGTCAGACTGGCGGATCTTAGAAGAAGTAACCCGAGAGGATGCAACTTCTTCAGATCAGGATACAACTTTGGATCAAAGAGTACAGCAACTTGCTATGATTCAGGGGTGGGTAACTGATGCCCAAGGTAATGTTGTGTTGACGGACAAACCCGTCGTCGTCACTTCTCGCAAGCCTGGATTGCAGACTCCTGATTGTAATCAGTGGAAATCTCAAACGCCAAATTAACGTGAGTTCGATGAGTATAAAATCTACTAGTTTTGGCGAGGGAAAAGGGAAATCTATCACGGATACCGTTTTGCATAAGGGAAAAGGGAAAAGGGCTTGCATCGCATAGTTTGAGGAAAAGTCTATTACTTCGTTATCTAACTTTGGAAATTCAACCACAAAGAAAATCTGTCGAACTCACGTCAAATTAACAATGTCATGGATCTGTCATGGATATAATTCTTTGCCATCAAACGGTAGACTTTGATGCTTTGGGTTCAGCGATTGGTTTATCTCGTCTTAAATCAGGAGCAAAGATTGTTTTAACGGGTGGTGCTCACCCTACGGTTAAGAATTTTTTAGCCCTATATCGAGATGAGTTTAACTTTGCTCAAATGCGGAGTATTACTCCTGAAGCGATCGCCACAATCTATATTGTCGATACTCAAAAAAGCGATCGCCTAGGTGCCGCAGCGAAGTGGTTGACTTTACCTAATGTGAACTGGATTGAAGTGTTCGATCATCATCTTGATTTGCAGTCGGATATTCCTGTATCAGAGATTCATACTGAAGCCGTGGGAGCAATTACCACCTATATCACTGAATTACTACAGCAGCAGAATATTACCTTAACGCCGTTTGAAGCTACTGCCATGGCTTTAGGCATCCATGTGGATACAGGCTCTTTAACCTTTGATCAGACTACTCCCCGTGATGCTAAGGCGATCGCTTGGTTGATGGAACAGTCAGCAAATTTGTCGATGATTGCGGAATATAATGAGCCTGGTTTATCGAATCAGCTACAGGAATTGTTTAAAGATGCCTTGAATAATTTGCAGCGCTCTACTGTTCAGGGATATACTGTCGCGTCTGTCTTGTTAGAGACGGAGCAATTTGTGAGCGGCTTAGCGACTTTAACCGCGAGGTTAATCGATCTCACCGAAAGCGATGTCATCTTGTTGGGTCATAAGTTTCAAAAAAGTTCTAACCCAAAACTGGTGGTAATTGGGCGATCGCGGTTAGCAGAAACCAATCTCAATCAGCTTTTCCAGCCTTGGGGTGGCGGCGGACATGCTCAAGCAGCTTCTATGTCAATCTCCACCTCTGATCCAGAACAGATCTTTGAAGAATTATTAACTCAATTGCGATCGCAAATTCCCCAACCTCCCACAGCGCGGGATTTAATGTCTTCTCCCGTGAGGACAATTCGCCCTGATATTACTATTGAACAGGCTCAAAGAACTTTATTTCGTTACGGTCATTCTGGGTTATCGGTAGTGGATGAGTGTGATCATTTGGTAGGAATTATCTCTCGCCGTGATTTGGATTTGGCGATCCATCATGGGTTCGATCATGCCCCCGTGAAAGGTTACATGAGTCGTAATCTGAAAACAATTCTGCCTGATACAACCTTGCCTGCTATAGAATCCTTAATGGTGACTTATGATGTAGGTCGATTACCCGTAATTGAGTCAGGGGAATTGATTGGTATCGTGACTCGTACTGATGTTTTACGTCAACTCCACGATCAGCGTCATGAGATTAACCCAGAGGCTAGTAAGGAAAGTCTAACTTCTCATCTTTTGCCTACGTTACAAAACCGTTTAGAATCTGTAATCTGGCAACTACTTCAATCCATAACTCAAGCATCACAGCAGCGTGGTTGGAATCTATATTTAGTGGGAGGAGGAGTTCGAGATGTTCTGCTAACTAGCGATCAGGAACCTTTATTGTTGCAAGATATAGATTTAGTAGTTGATGGCTACCATCATGCTGCTGACGAACGGGCAGGAGTAGAATTAGCCGAGGTAATTCAGCAAATGTATCCCCATGTAAGGGTTTCCATCCATGGAGAATTCCAGACCGCAGCTTTAACTTGGCACCGAGATCCTGTTTTTGGCAATCTCATGGTGGATATTGCTACCGCCCGTACGGAATTCTATCCTTATCCCGCTGCTAATCCTCAAGTAGAGGCTAGTTCCATTCGTCAGGATTTGTATCGACGAGATTTCACGATTAATGCTCTAGCAGTTCGTCTAACAGCTCCCAAAAGAGGCGAATTTTCTCGAAAAGGAGATTTACTAGACTTTTTTGGTGGTTTATTAGATTTGCGATCGCGTCTGGTTCGGGTGCTTCATGCTAACAGCTTTATTGAAGATCCAACGCGAATTTATCGAGCAGTTCGATTTGCCGTACGTCTCGGTTTTGCGATCGAATCGGAAACAGAAGAATACATTCGCTACGCCATCAAAAGTGGTGTCTATGAGCAATTGAGAATTAGCGATCGCCAAACTCCTGCTTTAACCACCAGATTAAGAGCTGAATTTAAATATATTCTTCAGGCGCATTATTGGAAACCAGCTCTAAAGTTACTCGATAAATTAGATGCATTGAGTTGTTTACATCAAGATTTGACCCTAACTCCTGCTTTAGAGTGGCAGATACATTGCGTCTCGAAATGGTTAGGGTACTTTGAACCAAAAATCACTGAGCATTGGCTGATTAGACTGGAAACTCTAATTGCTCATTTACCTCCTGAATCTAGAATGATGGTTGCGGATAATTTGCAATTATCAAAAGACAGTTTACAAAGGTTGCAACAGTTAGAGATATTAGAAACTAAAGTGGCAACTCAATTAATTAAATGTAATCTTCCTAGCGAAATCTATCAGTTATTACATCCTTATAAATATCTACAATTAATTCTCTTGGCAGCGAGAAGTAATAAAAAAAATCGCCGTTTAATTTGGCAATATATTGCTCACTTATCTCTAGTAAAACCTTTACTAAATGGCAACGACTTAAAAACCCTGGGGTTTAAACCAGGGCCATTATATAAAAATATTTTAGATGATATTTTAGCCGCTACTCTTGACGGTATAATCTGCGATCGCAGTAGTGCGATCAAGTATCTAAAATCTAGATATTAGTCGGCAAAAAGACTGCTAACCTCAGAAATTTCATCTACGTTAGGATTGTTATCTACTATTACCATAAAATCTTGTAAATCATAGGCAGAACTTCCTGTGTCAGTTGTACCAAGTTCAACTAAAAATAGCTCTTGATATTCATTTAAACCATCAAGAATTCTGGAAATTGAATTTTGATTATCAAAACCAGGAATATTAGGTAAAGCATCATCAGGAGATAAGACTAATTCCGTGGGGTTAGCCAGACTTGTGCATTCAGTATTGTTGTTGATAATACTATATTCAAAAGTTAGGTCATCGATAGAATCAACAGGTAGTAAAACACGATCTTCTACGGTCATAGTTTTGACTAGCTCTTGGTTTTGATAAACATCAACTCTAATGTTTAAAAATTCGCCACCTATACCGCATTGAATTTGAGATGCAAAGTATAAAAGTTCAATCATACTATTAAAAATTTTGATTAAATAATAAAGTTAACTAATTACAACTAGTAAACTTAACTTTGGTAATTATTTTTTTGTTTGCAGTTGTATTTAAGTAATTACTATAATTGCCTAGTTTTTAACTTAATAGGTAAACATTTTATGAAGAGTCAGTATTTTCCTTTAAAGTTTAGATAAATATACTAAAGGCTTTTCCCTGCCTGATTAGCTTCGCGTCAGCCCCATGTACTCAGCTAATCAGGCAAAAAATCCTTGATATACAAGGGCATAACATCAAAAGCATTTAAGCAAATCTATCGAGAAGATTACTGTTTCGGCTTCTCTAAGAATCTGCCCCCATTAGTCCAAACTGGAATTGAAATAAAACTACATATAAACTTAATAATTTGCGAAAGGCTGGTCAAATAAGCAACAAAACCTTACAAATATTCATAATTAGATAATTTGCTTAAGCAAAATGAGCATTTTTGCTTATAATCATGTGAGGATCTGTTATAAGTCCTAGTTTTTTGTATTAAATCAAAAAGTTACAATGATCCCTTCTTGATGCAACTGTATCAAGTCGGACAAAGGCACGCACTGCGTCGCTTTTTTATCAAAAATAAATCCAATCATATTTAATATGCCAAGAATACTAGTAATTGACGACGATCCTGCAATCTCCGAATTAGTCTCTATCAACCTAGAGATGGCTGGCTATGATGTGAATCAGGCAGAAGACGGAATCAAGGGGCAGGCTCTGGCGGTACAGTTACAGCCTGATTTAGTTATGCTCGATCTAATGCTACCGAAGGTTGATGGATTTACCGTTTGTCAAAGATTACGTCGAGACGAGCGCACCTCAGATATCCCAGTTTTGATGCTTACTGCCTTGGGGCAAACCCAAGATAAAGTAGAAGGTTTTAATGCTGGCGCGGATGATTATCTAACTAAACCCTTTGAAGTAGAAGAAATGTTAGCCAGAGTAAGGGCTTTATTGCGTCGTACAGATCGCATTCCCCAAGCGGCGAAGCATTCCGAGATCCTTAATTTTGGACCTTTGACCCTTATTCCAGAACGTTTTGAGGCTATTTGGTTTGAAAGAACAGTGAAATTAACTCATCTTGAGTTTGAATTACTCCACTGCCTCTTACAGCGTCATGGACAGACTGTTGCTCCTCCAGAGATTCTCAAAGAAGTTTGGGGCTACGATCCTGATGATGATATTGAAACTATTCGAGTTCACATCCGCCATCTAAGAACAAAATTAGAACCTGATCCGCGTCATCCTAACTACATAAAAACCGTATATGGTGCGGGATACTGTCTAGAGTTACCTACTGCCGATCAAATATTGGTTCAAGAAGACAAAGCTACAGCTTAGTAATAAAGAAGAGTCGGTTGAACAGTTACTAACTGCTAATACTAATTACTAGACTGTTAACAGATTTCCATTGAGAGAGAGATATCGCAAGGGAAATATCGACTTTTCTTTTATTCAGTTTTTTGATAATAGAGATTGATCAGCAGCCAACAATGCGCTGCCGTAAGCCGCCTCCGTATTTGTTGATAACTTAACTGATACTTTGAGGTAACGCTGTCGAATTTGACTCCATAGGGTATTCTTTGCTCCACCCCCTGCTGTGTAGACACAAGTTAATTGATCACTTCCTAAGTCTTGCAGCTTTTGATAACCTAGAGCTTCGATACGAGACATCCCCTCTAATAAACCATGAAGAAACTTTTCTGGTTCATGGGGACGAGGTTCTAACTGGGGTAACAAATTAGGATCATTATGGGGAAAGCGATCGCCTGGTTTTAATAAAGGGTAATATTGTAAAGGACTCACTGTCTTTGGATTGATTTTTGCCGATAGTTGTTGTAACTGTTTGTCAGTAAAAAAGTGCTTCAAAACCGCTCCACCAGTATTAGATGCACCACCAGTCAGCCAAAGTTGTCCTAAGCGATGACTATAAATACCAAATTCAGTGGCGTTAACTTTAGTTCGACTTAATAACTTTAAAACTAAGGTTGAACCAAGAGAAGTAACTGCTTCCCCAGGCTGACTAGCACCACTAGCTAAAAAAGCGGCAATACTGTCGGTAGTACCTGTCTTGACAATGCAGTCAAGAGGCAATTCTAAATGACGGCAATTGAAGGTTGTTACTGCTCCGATAGATACACCAGGAGCTAAAACTTGGGGATATAAGTTACTAAAGGGTAAATTGTTCAACCAATCGGGATAGCAAAGATGCTCTACGTCATATCCTAATTTAAGGGCATTGTGATAATCACTGATACCTAATCTGCCGTGTAATAAAGATGCTAACCAGTCAGCCTGATGTAATAAAAAGCGTGCCTGATCAAAGTAAGACTGTGTTTGCCACCACCAGAGCTTGGCTAAACTGGAACTCGCACTAATCACTAGATGGTTATCTGGGGCAATAGTTTTAATTTCCTCTAGTACTTCTTTCCCCCTAGAATCGTTATATAAAATTGGCTCAGTAATCAGTTTTCCCGCAGCATCGGCTAATAATACTGTAGAGGAAGTTCCGTTAATGGCGATCGCTTTAAGATTTTTTCTGATATTAATAGGTATTTGAGTAATTAAATCAAACAGAGTATCCTGCCAAGTCTGAGTCAGTTTATCTGGGGCAATAGTCGAAAAGTTTATTTGCCTGGTATCAATAATATGTTTCTGTTCATTAATAACTATTCCTCTTGCTCCAGAAGTACCAAAATCGATGCCTAGATAACAATTCATGAATAAATAATTAGAAATTTTTATTAAGCATAATAAAAAATGACCGCCAGCATATCTTGTTCCTGCATTCTAATTAGGATTTAACCTCGAATATCATCAGTTGAATTTGGCTGGAATTTTAGTAATGTCATGGTATTTTAGTCCTGTACCAATAAGATAAATATCTATCATTAATTGCTGTTGACACCTATTAAAAGAGGGGTACGATTGATTGTTTAGTTATCTAAGGGCTTTTTTCTAAAAATCAGACATGGCTAAGTCAAGCAAGAATAAATCTGAACAAATGTATCACGAGGCGATCGCAAAATTAGATCAAGACCTCATTGAAACTTATTACAAACGAGGTGAAATCTATCTCAAGCTAAAAGACTATTCCGCGGCGATTGAAGATTTTGATACTGTAATTCAGTTAGATCCAGACAATATTGAGACTTATTTGATTCGAGGTTATACCTACGGGAAAACAAAAAACTTTGATCAGGAAATTTCTGACTATACCGAGGCAATTCGATTAGCACCAGAGTTAGCTAAAGCTTATCGCAGTCGGGGTTATGCCTATGGAATTATCCGAGAATATCCACAAGCGATCGCAGATTTTACTCAGGCGATAGAACTAGATCCGAACTATGTCCAAGGTTATTACAATCGTGCCTGTATTTATCAACTTTTAGAGGATTATCAAGCTGCTATTACTGATTTTAATCAGGTTATTAGTTTAGAACCCGAACATGTCAAGGCTTACGAACATCGAGGCAATATTTATCAAGTTTTAGCAGATTATACCCAGGTAATTGCTAATTTTACTGAGGTAATTCGTCATAATACTGATCATACCCAAGCTTATCAAGCAAGGGGAGAGGCAAACTTTAAACTTAAATATTATCGCCAAGCTATTATTGATTATAGTCAGGCAATTTTGCTCGATCCCCAAGACTGGCAATCAATCTATCATCAGGGACACTCTTATTACCAATTACAAGACTATACAAATGCTTTGGCAAACTATAGTGAAGTGATCCGTCTTCAGCCTAGTATGGTGGAAGTTTATCTAGATCAGGGGAATGTCTGCGGCAAACTTAAGGACTTTTCAGGAGCGATCGCCAGTTACACTAAAGCTATTGAGTTAAATCCCCAGAACCCAGATGCTTATTATCATCGAGGGAATGCTCATAATTTTTTGCAAGAATATTATCAAGCCATTGAAGACTATACAGAATGTCTCATCTTAAACCCAGACTACGGTAATGCTTACTATAACCGTGGGGTTAACTATAGTTGCATCGGGCAATATTATCAGGCAATTGATAATTACAATACGGCAATTTCGATGATGCCCCCCTCCCCTGCTATTTATAACAATCGTGGGATTGCTTATCAAAAACTCGAAGAATATCAAAAAGCGATCGCAGACTATACTCAGGCAATATTTTTTGATCCGAACTACACTGATGCTTACTATAATCGAGGGCTAGTTTATTTTATTCAAGAAAAGTCGTCAAAATCCCTCAAGAATTTAAATCTCGCTGCAAAATTATGGCACAAGCAGGGCAAAACTAAACGAGCACAACAAACTTTAGACAAAATTCAACAATTATATGACAATCCAACTCAAGCTACTCTAGAAAATGCTTCTAGTAATTCTGATATCGTGTGTTCATGAAAAAAGCAGACTAAAAGATATGGTTTTAAAATAAAAAGAAATATATAGTATCAAAGTATTGATGATTATTTCTCATAAGAAAAATTGATCCGAACCCTAGTTGTCAATTATCAAACAGCTACTAGTTATTAGCAGTAAAACCAAAGCCAATAGCTAATAGCTAACGGCTAATAGCTGGGGCAAAGCCCCATTATGAATTTAATTTTATGGCTAAAGAATGGGAATCCCAAGATTATCAGAATGCTCTGGAAGAGTTTAATCTAGAACTACAAACAAATCCTGATAACACTGATATTTACTATCGTCGCAGTGAACTTTACTATACCTTAGAAGACTATCATTCAGGAATTAAAGACCTCGATGCTATTTTGCAGCGCAATAGTCAAGATGCTTTAGCTTATATGTTTCGCGGTTATGGGTATGGACAATTAAAGGATTTCCCCCAAGCAATTGCCGATTATAGCCAAGCAATTAAGTTGTTTCCTAATTATGCCAAGGCGTATTTCAATCGTGGCACTGTTTATCATAAGTTAGAACAATATCACCAGGCGATCGCCGATTTCAATCAGGCAATTATCCTTAACCCCCAAGATAACAATGCTTACTACAATCGCGGAATTGCTCGCAATAAACTAGGACAGCATGAACAAGCGATCGCCGATTATACAGCAGTGCTTCAACTCCAACCTGATGACGGGGAAGCTTATTACAACCGAGGCAATACCTACAACAAAGTTAAACAATATCCCCAGGCACTTTTCGATTACAATCAGGCAATTGCTCTTAATCCGCAGGATCTCGAAGCCTATTACAATCGAGCTAATGTATATCATAAGACAAAAGACTATCAAAAAGCGATCGCCGACTACTCTTACGTCATCAAACAAAACTCTCGTCACGCCCCCACTCACTTCAATCGGGGAACTACTTATTTATCGGCTCAAAACTATTCCCAGGCGATCGCTGATTTCAATACTGCAATTGCTCTCAATCCTCAATATATCGAAGCCTATTACAATCGAGCGGTGGCATATAACAAGACCAAAGAATACCAAAAAGCGATCGCCGATCACCAGATGGCAATTAAGCTCAAACCTAATTACGCTGAAGCCTACGGCAATTTAGGGCTGGTATATCAAACAGTGGGACAAAAACGAAAAGCAGTCAAGAATCTACAACAGGCAGCAAAACTATTTAAAGAACAAAATAACCAGGCTTTATATAACTATGTCGAGGATAAATTAAAAGAGCTTAAGTAATGTCGATTTATAGCTTATAGCAGAAATATTTTGTATGTCATAAGCTAAATAACCAACATCTAGGATTTAACTTCGGTTATCATCGGGCATTTCCACAGTTATTTTATTATCCTCAATAATTACATTTCCTCCTAATGAGCGAATTTGTTTCAATGCCATTTTACGGGTTGTTTGATTTTGAGTATTAGTAAAAATCATCATCCAAGAGCTTGCTTGGGCTTGCTTACTATTTGGATTTGATGCTAAAAACTGAGCTGTTTCTCTAGCCCTATTGCCAATAATTTGACTTCTTTGATCGGTATGATAAGTTGCCCATTCTGCACCAGTGATATAGGAATTTTGGGCAGCGTTAACATCGCCTAAAAATAATAGTTCATCAACTCCTTTATATGTCCAAACTAAATACGATTGATCAATTTTAGGAGTTAATGATTTTAAACCTGCTGACATAATTGAAACTGTTCTTTGTGGCTGACCAGCAAACATAGTATTTGCTGGAGCAAGATGGAGATATGCACCAACAAAACGCGGATCATAGTCAATAATAGCTGCAAAATAATCTGGAGTAAGACTAGAGCCTAATTTTTTTCTGGCTTCGTAGTCACCAAAATACTGTATAAAATCCAAAAGAGTAAAGTCCGCAACTAAATTATCGAAACCAAAAGAAGGACTAGTTTTTAAAATATTAAGTCTAGTTCTCTGAAATTCTTCTTGCTTGATATAGTCTTCACTATCTAAAACATTAGATTGAGATAATTCACTTTTTTGGCTTTTAATAATGCTTACTCCAATAATTAATGTAATGATTACATTTAAATATAGAGATATTTTAGATATATAAGATGTATTAGATTTAATAGAAATCATTATTTTAACTATATACAATTACTGAAGTGGATTGCCACCACCTGCACAAGTAGAAGAGTTAGCTGGTGGTACTAAACCGTTTGCTACTATTGGAGACTGACAAATAATTGAAGAATAATTACCTGTCAATACAAATATTCCTCCAGAATAGGCTCTAGTGCCATCATCAGCAAAATCTATATTACTAGGAGCTACAGTAGCACTGCCAGGGTTAGCAACTATATTATATGTATCAATATATTCACTATCAAACCCTATCCCCAATAAATTATTTAAAGATTCTTGGTCATCTGCTCCCTGCGCAAATACTTGCTTTTCCCAATGATATGCTTGCTGCGCCCGATTAACTGTCCCAACAATATTTTTTATTTCTACTTCTCTCGCTTTTCCTATTTGCTGGATAAAATTAGGTAGAGCTATTGCCGACAAAATTCCTAT
>CALLPS010000260.1 GCA_938015355.1 uncultured Pleurocapsa sp. | reverse complement strand
CCAGCTTCTCGATTATTACAGCGACCAGTGAGCTAAATAACGGGCGATCGCTCTACCAAAACTCAAACTGGGAAAGTAACTCAATCCTTTACCGCTTATGATGAGCATTATGCGATCGCTATTTGAAGTTTAAATCAGATGACGATCTCTATTTTTTCAAGACACGATTTAGCAAAAACTTATATAACCACATATTCAAGAGATTCTCGGAATACTTACTTTGTAGTGTCACAAAATCTATAAAAGTGCGATCGCCTCTCAAAATAACAGTGTTGAGAGTCTTAAACTTGACCGTTTATTTTAAATCAAAGAAGAATGCCAATTACTAAAAAAAACTGATGTTATCTACCTCGTTGCAGATCATAGATCACCTTGTCGGCTAACCAATCTGGGGTACGATTTGGATGATCTTTTTGAATACCCATCAATAATCGATTTGCCGTTTTGGGATCGTTAATCAATCGCAGTAATTTACGGCGTAGTTTAGGACTTACCCGATCAACTAATGCTTTATTTTTAAAGTTTCCAATTGTACTTTTAACGGACTGAGTTGGACGCTTGCGGGATAAATTCCAGCCTAAAATACCAACACTAGATGCTAGTCCTGCAATGATTAAAATTTTTATGAGATAATCATCTTTATTGCTTGACGACTGATTAAAAGATACAGGTTCCTGGCTTAGAAGAACAATATCATTATCAAGGTTGATTGGAAGCCCTTTGTAGTCTTCAGCGATCGCTAATTTAACCAGACATCCACTGGAGACTATACTACTAAGAATAAAAGATAAAATTTTCAACATAACTATAACTTTATCTGACTCAAAATAACAGTATTAAGAGTCTTTAATTTGATACCCGATTGTAATTAAAGATAAATAATTAATTACTAGAATAATCTAAAATATAAATCGTGAAAATAGAGACTAATATTTTTTAGATAAAGAAAATATATTTTTATTACTAATCATTTAATTTTCCAGCATTATTCAGTAGTAAAGATACGCCAGATCACAAACAGGGTCAACCCCAGATAAGCAGCTACAGCCAACCAATCTAATTCATTACTAGTAATCATTTCTTACTCCTGCTAATGATCTAAATCCCTCTCAAAATTATGATGATTTGCAGCGCCATAAAAACTGAACCATAACAATAGCACTACTAAAGCAATACTCAATCCTATAGCAGTACCCGCAATAAGTATGATACCTGAATTTTTAATTGCGATTGCAGTTGCCGCCCAAACAAATACGGCACCATAGGCTACATCAAGCCGTGGCATAATTACAAAATGGGTAATGATGCTTCCTAGTAATAACATAATAATTGTCCATACTTCGGGTTGAATTCCCCACCCCTTCCATTGCCAAAATTCCAGTACAGTGGCTCCATTAACTATGGTAGCGATACTAATCCATGCCAGATAGATACTAATGGGAGTTCTGATTAACCACCGCTCCCATCGAGAAACACGAGTTCTAAAAGGCAAATTCACATAAGCGGCAATCAAGGGAAACAAAATACATAGCATTGCTAGAAATGAAGCAGCATATTGCCGATATAAAAAGCAAATTACCCAGATAATTTGAAATACTGATGATATTGCTAATTTGTAACCAATTTTTTCTAGCAAGAGATTATCTTTTTGTGCAGGTAAAACTTGATAAATTGCCAAGCTAATTAAACCCAGGTAAATTAAGCCCCAGATAGCAAAAGCATAGCTAGCAGGAGTAATCAGCACACTGCCAAAAATATTCTGGGATATAGCACCAATAGTTGAACCGTTGGGAGGATTGATATTAGCCCAAATATTCATGCCAAAAGCAGCCAGAATGGCAATCAAAGTCAGTATTTGCCTCATAATAGCTGGGTTACTATTTACTGTGTAGCGATCGCTCATAAATGAATTATGGTCTTGTATGGATTGCGAACTATTTCATTGTAGATATTCTTGATCCCTTTTGACCTGGATTCAACTAACTAAAAACTAAAGACTAAAAACTAAAAACTTTTTAATCAAATAAAGGATGATACACTTCTCGGAAAAAACGCTGATGTTTAGGAGCTAGCTGGGCAACGACCTCTGGTGGGATGGAAGGTTTATGATGGCGGACATTGATATGGTTATAAGCGCAAAAAATTGCTACCCGAGGATTGTGAGGATTTTGCCAAAAGTCTGCCGAATGTCTTACTGCTTCGGAAAAAATAATTAATGAGCCAGGGGGACAGCTATAGCTTGACCAGAGTCCTGAATCCCGCGCATCTATGCTAGCAATAGGATTAGTTCGGATATTGTAATTCGCTTTGTGACTACCAGGAATAAAACAAGTCCCTCCTTTATCTTCTAGGACTTCCTCTAATTCCCAAACTACTCGGGTCATTCCTGCATAAATTCTTCCGTCATGAAAATTATAGGCATAGTTGGGGTTAGTAGTTCGTCCTCCTGCATGGGGTTTCCATTCACCATCTCCTTGTTCACGATAGCTAAGAAAAACATTTTCGAGACGGATCTTGTTAAGGTCGGGGTCAATCACATCCAATAACACATTCATGACCGCAGGATGGTCTATTAATGGAGCAAAAGCTCCTCCAGGCAGATGACGTTCATGGGCTGGCAAAGATTCTGGATTGTTTTTCTGGCGCAGCACCAACTCTTTGAGAACTTTTACTTCTTGTGTTGATAATACCGCTGGCTTGACAATATAGCCTTTGAGGTCAAATACAACCCGATCATGTTGGCTCATCTTTCCTCCTGAAAGAGCAAAACGATTTTGAATCAAATTAATCGCTTTGGTAGCTGCTTTTCTGCTCTTCGTCTTAATTTTGCTTGGCAGTTGGGATAAATGACTCATAATAGTCATTCTAATTAATTTACTTAAATTGCTGGTAGATCAGATAGAGGGAAGATTAAGCAACAAATTGGATGTCAGGTAACAAAGGATCTTTAACAATGCCAAAACCTGCATATTTCCAGCGCGCCATCAGTGCTTTGAGTTGCATTGGTGAAGCTGTTTCCACCGTAAGGAGATCTTTAAATTCTTGACCATGGGCATTTATATAGCTCAAGGCATCATAATCTTGCTGAAATACTAAAAGGTAACTTGCTTCAATACCACTTTGTTCTGGCATGCGCGCCACTAAATATTTACCATCTTGCTTGGAACGAATTAAATAATTAATTTGTAGTAACATTCTTGCTCCTGCATCCTCATCTATCGGGCTGGATGAATCCAGTCTTATTCCGATCACTTTAAGTTTTGCTATTCTCACCTGACGAGATAGCTACAAACTGTTACTAGCTTACCGAACTGCTAGTTATTTGAGATCTGCTAATTTAATCTTGGGATCAACCGCTTTTAGGAGTAAATCAGCCAGGAGATTTCCCACAATTAGCATCGCCGCCCCCATCATTAAACTTGCCATGACTAAGTACTTATCTTGAGCTTGGACTGCTTGAAGAGTTAAACGCCCTAAACCAGGCCAATTAAAGAAGAATTCAGCAATAAACGAACCTCCCAGTAAGCTGGCAAATTCAAATCCCAGCAAGGTGATTAACGGGTTAATAGCATTTCGCAGGGCATGAACATAAATCACTTTGTTCTCAGGTAAACCTTTAGCACGGGCAGTTTGAATATAGTCCTGACGCAAAACATCAAGTAACTGTCCCCTAGTTAAACGCTGTAACCCTGCAAAGCTAGTAATACTCAGGGCAATAGTTGGTAAGACCATGTGCCAAGCAATATCTAATATTTTACTTATTAAGGATAACTCATCGTGGTTGATGCTAGTCATCCCCCCCACGGGAAATAGAGGGGATAAAAACTGAGCAATGATCAGAAAAATTAGAGCCGTAATGAAGCTGGGAAAGCCTTGTCCAAAATAGCTCAATACCCGTAAAACTTTATCCACAGGAGTATTTTGCTTGACCGCACTTAAAATACCTAAAGGAATTGCAATTGCCCAAGTAGCAATAATTGATGCCACTGCTAATAATAGGGTTGCGGGAATTCGTTCCACCAGTAGAGAAGAGACAGAACGAAAGTAGACAAAGCTTTCGCCAAAATCAAAGCGTGTAATTACTCGCCCTAGCCAACGAAAATATTGGACGATAGCTGGCTGATCTAATCCAAATTGTGATGTCAACTCCGCAATACGCTCAGGAGTTATCTGGGGATTTTCTTTAAGAGTATCGAGATAGTCTCCTGGTGCGATCTCCACGATGGCAAAACAAAGCGCCGATGCTAATAGTAAGGTTAATGCTGCCTGCAATAACCTCTTAAAAATGTAGAGAGTAGTTTCGCTGTTAATTACGTTTTGGAATAGAGATATGGGCGATCGCTTTACTAGATCATTACTTGCCATAGGTTTATTAAATGTCATCAATAAAACAATAGCTGATCGCAATCAAGCAGAGTAGATCAAGCAAAATAGGCTGCAATCCAAAATAAGCTGTCTACCAAAATTGTGCTTAAAACTGCCCCAGCAAACGCCCACCAGTGTAGCTCGATTCTTTTTAAAGACCACCAGCTTACTGCCAACAGGATATTTACCAGCACTATTGCCCAACTAATGCCCCAAGGAGTTTGAACTTGAGCCAAGGCTGCTTTAAGGATCGGTGAAGCTAAAGCAGGATCTAAATCTACTGTCATCAACTCTCGCCAGTAGGGAATCACATCAACTAGATAGAAATAAAGATCGGTAATTGCTGTGCCGAGCAAAGATCCCAGATAGAAAAAATTCCCGATTTTTCCCCAACCCCGCCAGATACACCAGAGAGCAAAGGGTAACCCAATGGACTCAATCGGAATGTGAATTAGAGGCTCAGCTCTTAACCACCCCCAATAGATGGAACCTGCTAACCAGCTCCAACTAAAGCCGAGAATGATATCGCCCCACCAACGATTCTGAGGACGTTTATATAAATACCACCCCAGCCCGATCCAAAATAGAGTCAGTATTAAGCTAACTTTGGGGAATAATCTAACGATTGGCGCTTGAAAAAATACTGGTACGGATACGAGGAAAGAAGCCGTAAAAAATACTCGCCATGCTTGGCGCTCTTGACCTTTTTGTAGTGTCAAGTCAAGGATATCGGTGGTTGTTACGGACTGACAGTTAGAACTGGAAGAGGATGTCACAGGTTAAATAAATTGGGGTTAGGGAGAGTAGACGATTTCTTATTTTCGTTACTTATCTTTACTTTAATTAAGGTATCACAGTTTTTTATGCCAGTTCTGGATCACAAAAAACACCACAATAGTTAGTTGAGCTTAATCTAAATATTAATATTGATGTCAAGAAATCATAAAACAGCCTGCTTACTCGCCAATTCGGGCATTTTTCTCAGATAGTGACAATAGTTTCAGTAGCTTAAGGGATAAATCTTAAAATAAAATAAAGCTTAGGTTTTATTGCTCTTGACTCCAACAATAGTCATGCCAAAACAATCCCCATGATCTAGTCAAAAATCTGGGGGGAGTCGTCAATATTTCTAGAATTGCGATTAGCTAAATCTAGCCAATTAATTTCAGTAAAATCTCTCCCATTTTTTGGCAACCTACTGCCTTCATTCCTGGAGACATGATGTCTCCTGTACGATAGCCCTGATCCAAAACCTGATTAACCACAGTTTCAATTTCAGTAGCCGCCTTCGGCTCATTTAAACCGTAGCGCAACATCATCGCCGCACTGAGCACCTGTGCCAAAGGATTAGCCTTATCTTGTCCTGCAATATCGGGGGCTGAACCATGTACAGGCTCATAAACTCCTGGAGTACCTGCTGCACCTAAACTGGCGGAAGGTAACATGCCAATACTGCCAGTGAGCATGGCAGCAGCATCGGAAAGAATATCGCCGAATAAGTTCCCCGTAACGATGGTGTCAAACTGTCTTGGGGCTCGGACTAGCTGCATCGCGGCATTATCTACATATAGATGACTTAACTCAACATCATTGTAGTCCCTTGCCATTGCTGTAACGCGATCGCGCCATAGTTGAGATACATCCAATACATTCGCCTTATCTACAGAGCATAATTTACCACTACGCTTTTGAGCGGTTTCAAACCCAACTTTGGCAATCCGATCGATCTCCCCAACACTATAGGCCATAGTATTAACCCCTCGTTGCTCTCCCGTTTCTGTCTCAAAAATGCCTTTGGGCTGACCAAAATAAATACCGCCAGTCAACTCCCGCACCACCATAATATCTACTCCTTCCACTATTTCTCGTTTGAGAGAAGAAGCATCAATCAACTGAGGGAGAATCGTTGCTGGTCGTAGATTAGCAAATAGTCCTAATCCTGCCCGCATGCCTAATAGTCCTGTTTCGGGGCGTTGCTGACGAGGTAAATTATCCCATTTATAGCCACCAATTGCTGCCAATAACACGGCATCACTTTGACGACAGGCGGTTAAAGTCGCTTCTGGTAGAGGCTCTCCTGTCTCGTCTATGGCTGCACCACCAATCAAAGCTTCGGTAAACGTAAACTCAAGATCATGTTTTGCGGCGATCGCTTTTAAGACGGCTACCGCTACTGAAATAATTTCGGGACCAATACCATCCCCAGGAAGTAAAGTAATACGGTGCTTTGTGGTCATGATGACTATTCTTGATATCCTTTGAATGGGGTTGGCAACAGCTATTAATCTACCATGCCATAAAAAATATCTATTGAATTTCGTCTAACTATTTAACATGTGTTTAAAATGATTGAACTCCATACCCACACTACCTACTCCGATGGCATCTTATCTCCACAACAGCTTGTAGAGAGGGCTGCTAATGCAGGAGTTAAAGCCTTGGCAATTACTGATCATGATACCCTCTGCGGTTGGGAGGAGGCGATCGCTGCTGCCATTCCCTTTAATATAGAAATTATTCCAGGGGTAGAATTAAGTACTGTCCATAATGGGCGATCGCTACATATTTTAGGCTATTATCCCCAAAAAGAACTGTTAATAGCACCTTTAGCAGAGCGTTTAGCTGGCAGAAAACGGCGAGCCAAGCAAATGCTCGAAAATTTAGCGAGGATGGGCTATCCGCTGGAATTAGAACCATCTGATACTAAGATTGCTTTAGGTCGCCCTCATATTGCTGGTGCCATGGTCAAAGCAGGTTATGTTAATTCCCCTCAAGAAGCTTTTGCCCGTTTTTTAGGAGAAGATCACCCAGCCTACGTCCACTATGAAAAGTTTTCCATTCAGGAAGGCATCGGTCTAATTCGTGACTGTGGCGGAATACCAGTTTGGGCACACCCTTACTTATTTCGTGGCGGAAAAGTAGAGGAAGTTTTACCCGAATTAATTGCAGCAGGATTAATGGGTATTGAAGTCTATCATCCCCACCATGGTAATAACAGAGTAAATAGGCTTAAACAACTGTGTCAAGAACATAGTCTATTGATCACAGGAGGGACAGATTATCATGGCTCTGATTTAGAGCATCCAGAGAATGAACGCTGGCAACTAAATAAGCTAAAGCTCCCCCTAAGCCTATTAGAACCCCTTAAGCAAGCATGTAACCAATAATCTTCAATAGTTCAACATCCTGTTGTTTACTCCTAACTTCTTACTTCTTACTTCTTACTCCTTACTTCTTACTTCTTACTCAATCATCGCTAATACACCAAGCAAGAAATGAGATAACCACCAACCCTAATCCCCACCAGCCAAAAGAAGCAATACGAGTCACCAAATCTACAGGAATAAGTACTAAGGTTTCAGATAAAAACCAATTCCCCACTAACAGCAAAACTACAATCACAGCAAGTAGCATAAAGTCTAATTTATTTGATTAATTGGATTAATTGTTAGTAGTTAATTTTTTTAATATAGAAGGCGATCATTACCGCCGCTAACATTAAACCTAACCCAGGAGCGATCGCGATTAACCATACTCCATTAATTAAGAGTAGCCAACAACAAGCAAAAAGCAAGGTGAGGGATGCGGCAATTCTCCAGGTAATTGTGAAGAAGGAACCCTTACTTAGGATGACCACAATACTACCAATCATTGACCATAGGATAATCCATAATAGTTCCCCCTGGTCGGATACCCAGGACAGTAGTTTACGTTCTCCTAATACAGTGTCAATAATTTGGCTGGTCATTAAAGCGTGAACAACCACTCCAGGAAGAAGTTTTGACTGCTGTCCTCTACTGTAAGGAGTATCGTGTAAATCGTGGTTATATCCTACTACTCCAATTAAAATAATCTTATTTTCCACCAGTTTATTAATGGCTTCCTGAGGCATAGTTAGAATTTCTTGCAAAGAAATAGTAGTCGGCAAAGCCTGACGGTAATTCAGCAAAATTTGATAACCTCGGGCTTCTGGTAAATGATAGCCACCACTAGTCATCTGAAGTTTGGGAAATGTCACATTCGCGATTTGAAGCGCTCCTTGAGCATTAAACTCTGCCGAAACATCCCCCAAGTATCTAAGAGCCAACCTTAAACTAAGGGAGAGATCACTTTGACAGACATCGTCGGGAGACATCCCTAAGATTTGGCGACGCACTGTTCCATCACGATCAATCGCCAAATTACTAAAGCCTACCTGCTCTGGACTCAGTTGATCGGGAGGTGGAATACTAACCAATTTTGGCTGTGTGATTTTAACCCGACAGATAGCAATAAAATTATTATTTTGAGAGATCTCATTAGCCAGTTTGGTTTCAAACGGAAAATCGTGAATTACGTCCGAAGCGATCGCTTTTGCTTTTCCCGACTGTAATTTATTGAGCAACTGGGATAAAGCATCATCGGACAAAGAGCCCCGCATATTCATCGTCAGACCCTGTTCTCTTTGATAGGTTCGATCCTCATCCTCAATCGTAATTATCAAAACTCGTTCATTTGTCGGGGGCGAAAACCGCCAGCTCATCAGATGATCATAGGCGTTTAATTCTCCTGTCTCTAACCATCCCCAAGATTGAATTAACCAAACCAAAATAGTTGCGATCGCCGTAATTGAACAGAGTGCTGGCAATGATGATTGTTGAAGGCGGGATTTGGTGAAATTAGACAATAAAGAGCTATTATTGTATAAATCTGACCATTTTGGTGGAATTATTGCAGGATTTTGATAAATTATTGGTAACCAACTGGCACAGGGAAACTTCTTCTCCCAACCTTGTAGTTGTTCCCGAGCTTTTCTCACGGCAATATAGAGGGAATTCTCTCGGGCATAAGCCTGAAGAAAATATTTCAAGAACCGTTGTGCCATGACATCAGGTATCGGCATCCGCATCACAATGGACTGAGGTAAAGACAATTGTCCCAATTCTTCCGCCAGCCCTAATCCGTCACAGGAATTAAAAATTGCTAACTGTAGTCCAGAAGCGATCGCTCGTTTAAATCCATGACGCAGTTGTTCAATAGTTAGGTGATCTGACCTATTGAGAGATAAAATTCCCTGTCTATCCAAGGTTTTACTGTGCCCAGCAAAGAAGACAATATCCCAGGTTTTTTGCCAGAGTCGCTCATAAAGTTCTGGGGGAGTTGGTTCAATTAAAAACTCGACTTCGGCTTCTTCTAAAGTACTCAGTAAAGAGCGATCTGCTTCCAGATTGATTCCTTGAGCATCGCCGATTATTGCTAAAATTCTGACTTTGTGATGTTGATGAACTGGGAGAATATGAAGTATACGGGCAAAATTTGGGTTGCTATAAGCAATCTCCAGATTGGGATAGTGTTCCACAAGATCCCAACAACACCAAGGTAGTTGATAAATCTCAGCGCGATCGCTAGAAATTAAGATTCTAATTGCTTCTTCTCGATTTAATTCTTCCCGTAAATGCTTATCAATCGAATTAAAACCAGTGGAATTGAGCCATTGATCTAACGCCTGTTGTAGATGATTGGCAGCCTTGAGCAACTGTTTACGAGAATTACTTGAACCATCATAAATAATCTGTTGTGGCTTGATCCGATGGTTGTTTCCCTGTTGATTATATTGCTTTTGCCAAATGACGAGACATTGGCTTAGTTTCGGTGTTGGAGGTAAACTTCCCGCACAACCTCGTTCTGCTATTTTATCCTCTTGCCCAATCTCTAAATTAACTTGGAATCCTGATTCTAAACTGCCATTGAATTTTAGAACAACTAACTTTGCCATCAATCAATTTACAATCGTCTTGATTAAATTACATATAGTATAAAAGCTGATGACTAACAATTGATCGAACCTAGAGGTAACTGTTACTAATCGTTTCCATAATATTTTTTGTTACCGTCGATTTGGGTTTACCACAAGGGCACAATGTAAAGCCTACCCCGTGACTGGGTACTTGCTCGTAGTATTTAGTTTTTAGTATTAAACCCGCTACTAATAACTAATAACTAATAACCAGAATCCTTGTCTTTTAAGACGAGGAGGATGTCAAGCAGTTAGATAACAAAGCGCTCTACCTGAGACTGCTCATCTAAAGAAACTTCTACACTAAACTTTTCACCCAATTCTCCACTAAAGAAAAACTCAATAGTTTCTGTCTCACTAGCTTGGGCAATCATCACGGGGCGATTTATTTGGTCTACAATTACTAATTCCAATCCTTCAGGCAAATAGTCGTCATGCTTTCGATTACAAACTCTAACCGAAACATGATATTCAGATTTACTCTGAGGCTGGATGTTTAAAATTAAAGCAATAGTCTGATTAACATCTTGCCCTAACTGAACTAATTTTACTCGGCTGATCTCTAGAGAGGGAGGAGATTCAGGAGATTCAGCTAATTCTTGCCGACTTCTAAAGTTCATGGCAATCGGCGGAGCAAATAACTCGTCTAGCTGTTGCCAACCTTGAGCTAGGGCTCCTGCAATCCAGCTACTTAAACTTGCTATCTGAAGTGGTGCAGCACGCTTTTGTTGGCTTAAATAAGTCGGAAATTTTTCTAGAGATTCTAATTGAGCCAACGGCAACTCAGCTTGATTCACTTGAGTTACAAAACCCAACACAGTTGCAACTTTCAAGGATTGATCTAGCATAACGACCATATAGCCAATTCTTTCTGACCACACTTCCGCTGGAATAGTGACTGTAGTTTGACCAGATAAAACTACACGGCACTCTAGTTTGCCGTAACCAGGAATTTGTAGATCGGCGACATCCATCATGACTTGAGCAATAGGATTCCAGCTATCACTATCCT
>CALLPS010000259.1 GCA_938015355.1 uncultured Pleurocapsa sp. | reverse complement strand
ACCAGATAATCATGTTAAATCAAATTTAAATATAAGTGGTTCTTTTCAGTCTGAGATATTAACTATTACTGTTGCTGATGGAGAGAGTCAAGATACTACTCAGATAACTATTCCTTTTCCTGAAATACCAGAACCACCAGATAATCATGTTGAATCAAATTTAAATATAAGTGGTTCTTTTCAGTCTGAGATATTAACTATTACTGTTGCTGATGGTGAAAGCCAAGATACTACTACTATACAAATTCCTATTAACGACTCACCTGAAACTATATTTATTACTGAAGAAATTTATATGAATTGCGATGAATTAGAAAGAAAATTTGATGATTGTTGTTCTCAAATATTAAATAGTATTAGTTCTCTACAAGATATCGTAGTTGGTGATTTATCTAATATAACTAATATCACTACTGAAACTAAAGAGTATGTGACTGTCGATATCTCAGGCGAGATAAATGGTGACTATTTCTGTAGTTTTAAAACAGATGATAAAAACAATCCAATTCCTGGTTATGCTTCAAGTAGTCTTGGCTCAGAAAACTATGAAGGACAAAAAAATTATACAGCAAAAGGAATAGCGGGAATACACGAAATTCTCAAAATAATTAGTCGTAATTTAGATTCAATCTATAGTGATGTTTGTAAAGCCATCGATCCGATATCAACAATTACTATTGATGACTTATACGAATTTTGTGAAATTTCAGGTATTAAACGTTCAGATTTTTCTAATACTGATATTGGTTATGAACAATATACCGCAGCAGTCCAACAGTACTTTAAGGCTTTACTAAGTGATTCTAAATATAGCTATCTTGTTGAGCAAATTATCGAAGTATCTAAAGACCCAAGAGCCAAAGCAACAGGGAGCACTTTAGTAAGTGCTCCTACTAATTGGACTACTAATATTTTAACTAATTTTGCTTTAATTCAAAGCAAAATTAATCAAAGAAAAATATGTGATATTGATATTCCTGAATCTGCTGATGTAGTTAGTATTGTGGCTTCAGATAAAGTTTTAGGTAAACATCAGGGTAAAACTTTAGTTCTGCATTTAGTTACTTTTGAAAACTATCCTAAACGCAATGCTAGTTCTACTTATTGGCAGCAACAAATACCCGATCCTAAAGATGAATATGATTGGGATATTGATTTTAAAGATCTTGTTTGGCAAAGAGGCAATTTATATTGTGAATTGTATTTTAACGGCATCAAAGACCCCGTAAGCGGTTGGTTTGCTGGCAAAGATGCGGCGGATAGTTGGTTTAATTCAATTTTGCAGTTAACTAATGCCATTGAACGCAATCGCAAATATCACGAGCAAAAAACCTCTACTCGTACCATTACGCCTAATTTAGTTAGACCTTACCGAGCATTTATCACCAGCATTAATGATGTTGGACAGGGTGTATGTGAGGTTAAATATGTCCCTCCTGTAGAAAATGAATAATCCTGAAATTGAGCCATTAATTATCAATGGTGGTAGCGCATTCCGAATAAATAACCTTAATAGTTCCCGTCCTGTAGCAAGATTAACTAACTCAAATAAAGTTCAAGTAGCAAGTCTTACTGAGTGGTGTGAGCAAAATTTCATTACTAAACGTGTTGGCAGAAAACTTATCAAACTCAAGTATTTAATTGCTTTTCGCCATAAAGGGCAGTGGTGGGTTACTTCTAACCCTGATTGTTTAAAAGAGTTATTAGATTATCTGGGAGTAGAAGAATTAGCTTTTGATGTGGTACAAAACTAATCTGTGGTCTACGGTAGGGTAGACCATTCCCTTTTTTTTAATTTCCGATATCTGAAAGTTAGGCTAGGCATACTTTACAGAATTTACTATTTAAGATGCCTAAAACAGTTATTACGTTTAATTTTACTATTAACGTTAATCCTTATACTAGTGATTTAAATATCAATTACACAATTAATTCTCGTTTTAATGCGCCCCCTGACATTGACGGCATTGCTGCCGCTGCTATTGTTACAGCGGCGGGTGGAATTATTACTAACGAGACTGCGGTTTGTTCTGACGGTAACGGTATTAAACCGCGTAAATTATATTTTATTCGTGCTAGTGGTAATTCTATGAGTGTTGCGATCGCTCAGTCAACTAATTTAATTAGTGCTGCTACGGCAATCAAAGGGATTTTAGATGGTGCTAATGGTGGCAGTAATCCCGTTGTTTGTATCAAGTTAGAGGGTGAAAAAGTTAAAAACCTTAATGACGAATTGGGTATATCTTACGATGGCACGACCTTTGCTACTACTCACGCTGCTCCTACAGATGCAGAGAAACAAAATTATGTCACTGGCGTAATTTCTTATGAGAGTGATGCAACCAATCCTATTGGTGGCTCAGTCTTACAACCGATACGTTCAATTACCGAAAAAGCAACTAATGACTTTGCGGCTCAATTGGGTACTGTTCCTGCTACTTGTGGATTAAATGTTTTAACTGTACTGACTTGTCCTGGTGGTAGACGTAACTCTCGCGATCATCGTCGTTTTACGCTTTATTTTGCGACTAAAGCAGATCCAGCCGATACAGAAGAAGTACCACAAACAGAAACTATTGAGCTTCCTGTTGCTGGTGGTGGAGCTTTAGATATTTTAGCTTGTGCTAACGCAGCAGCGGCATTACCTGGGCTTTATTGTCTTGATTATAAAGGGGAGAATTACGATAAATTACACAAGTCTTTAGCGTAACTAATGCAGGTTTGGCAAAATTACATAACTGATTTAGGTCGGGCATATCCTCTATATGCTCTGACCATTCAGCAGGTTAATGATGTCTCCTCAGATATTAATGCCCTGGATCTACTTCCTCCCGAAGTTTTGGCAAATCTGATGCAGGTGCAAAATTCTTGCCCTGTGTCTCAACTTACTCCTAGAACCTTGATTCTTTTGACTACGGACGGGGCGCAGTTCCGTCTCACTTATCCTCAGCCTTTTGATCAAGCACTATCAAATTATCTAACTTTTACTTTTCAGATTCAGGCTTTTGAGTTTGTCGGGGAAACGATTAAGTATGGCAGGTTAAGGAGAATGCTAGAAAATGTCCAGTCGTAACTATATATCGGATAAGTTTTACTATACCGATGATCGGGGGCGGACAACAATCAAGCGTGCTCGCAGTTATTACAATGCTGACGGCGTAACTCTTGACACTCCCCGTACTCAACTTTTTCTTGATCGCATTGTTGATACTCCTGAAAAGGTTACGGGTACATCTCAAGGACTCAGAAATATTTTTAGTTATGTGAGCGATCGCCGTCTAATTGCTAAAATTCCTTACGCTCCAGGTGACCCGAAATTAGTTGAACACATTGAAGAGATTTTGGCACAACCCCAGGTTGACTGTGGGGATTATCGCGGAGAGAGGTTAATTACTGGTGGCTCTACTGACAACAGTATTTAGTGACAATTTAGATCCTAACAATGGTAGTTTAACGGCTCGTTTTAGTAATGCCACTGCATTCTATATTGATGCTCCTTTACTTAATGCTGAACTTGAAATAAATGTATATTTACAAGTTTATTTGCCCACGGCAACGGGGGAAAGACTACGTAATCTAGCTTTAGGCAAACTTAAGGATGGCAACATTAAACTCAACGAAATTGACACGGAAACGGTGGTACCAATTCCTAGCGAGTTTATTGATTCTGGGTTGGAAATGGCATTTTATTTTACTCCTAGTGAGTCGATTTTTCTAGAAGTCTATGTTCTAGAGAAGCAATGTACTATCTGCACCATTGATCAAAAAATAGATAATTTGATTGCTGCTAATAACCAAATTAATTCTGTTTTAGATTTGGTTTTGGACACATTAAACACTCTTGTTCTTCCACAAGTACCGCAAGCTAATACTATTTTTAATTCTGCCTCATTAGTCGGTCAATGGGACTTAGACAATTCTTTGGTTGATTCTTCCCCATCAGGTACAGATAATAATTCAGCAAGCTTAATTGGTTCTGCATCCTTTTTGCCTAATGATAATTTTGGTCAAACTCTCAGTCTTGATGGTGCCAGCTATTTGTTAATTCCTAACACTGAGGATATTAATTTAGGCAATCACAGCAAGCGTACTGTAAATGTTTGGTTTAATGCTGATTCCCTTCAGCCTCGGCAAACAATTTTTGAAGAGGGGGGAACTATTAGAGGGCTTAATATTTATCTTGATCAAGGAAAAATTTACTTTGGCGGATGGAATCAACCACAGAATGAGAGTGGTTGGCAAAGCACGTTTATTGATGCAGATTTAAGTAGTGGCTGGCATTTGGCAACTCTTACTCTTGATGCGACTCTGTGGACAATGGCAACTGAGCCTAATACTTTCAAGGCTTATGTTGATGGGGAATTGATCGGCTCAGGTGACGGCTCTCAATTGTGGTCACATTCAGATCCTACAGCTTTTGGGGCGGTAGCTGGGGCAACACTATTTCATGATGGAGCCGCTAATGCTGGTAGTTATTTGATGGGCGAAATTGCCAAGCCCAAGATATTTAATCGCGTTTTATCCGCCTCAGAAATTGCAAATTTATACAATAATTTTAGTTAATTATGCTCTTACCTTCAGGTAATACCGTTTATTCTAGTACCCCAATCTATCCAGGTTCTCACTTTACTTGGGGTGAAGCTACCAAAAACTGTACCAGACAGCTCGAAAATCTTGTGATCAACGGTAGGCTGATTATTTCTGCTGCTGCTATTGAGCAGAATATTATTCAGACTGCTAGGAAAATGGATCGCTATCGTGCCCAACTTGGAAATTATCCGATTACCGTTCATAGTTGGTATCGACCTAGTGGGGTTAATAGATCTATTGGTGGTTCTAAAGGATCCCGTCATCTATACGGCGATGGGGTAGACTGGGTTTCTCATCGTTATTCTCCTAGACAAATCGCCGAGATTTTAGAAGCGAACCATGATCAAGGTGGCTATAAAGCATACAACAAATTTACTCATACTGACTGGCGAGGATATAAAGTCAGATGGTAAATTATCGCTCTTCTTTTCCTGCCTTTGCTTGGAATTCCTTAAGTATTGGTATCTCTACTTTTTTGTGTTGTTCTGGGATCTCGATCGTTCGGGCCCATAATTACCAAATCGAACACAAGCAATTTAAGTTAGAAGTTGGTGCTGCTATTTCACAGGTGCAGAGAGTATCCGACACTTTGGAGAGAACTGCTCAAACTTCCGCGATCGCCCCCAAGCAAAAGCGAGAGATTCAACAATTGACTCAGAAAAGTTCTGCTGTTCTAGAGCAGGTCGAGAGTGATATTGAATTAGAAACTGAAAAATTAATTTATTTAGAGGATGAGAGATGAAACTTATTCACAAAATAGCTACGGCTAAATTTAAAGTTTCTACCCCTGGGGTCAATGGTAGCGAGTTGGAGCTTGATTTTAACCCCATAATTGACCAATTTAAGTTGGAGGGTAATTTTACTTTGATCCATTGGCAAGCTAGACCCAAAGGTCATAGAGAATGGGGTATTTACTCTAGTAAGGATGATAGTTACCGTTCTGTGGCTGAGTTAACCATTAATTACGTTACTGTGCGCTCTTTGCAGTTGGATGATGCCACGGCGAAAACTATTCCTAGTGCTGTTCTTTACACTAGTGAGGATCTCATTACCTGCATCAACGATCGGTCCATCATTGGTAATGTTTTGCTTTCTGATGTGGCTTAGTTTAATTCAGGGGATTCACTGTCCGTTAACTAGAAATAAATTATTGGGGATTCATCGTACCTTAAATTGCCCTAGCAAACTGATTCCGACTCAACCTGTTGGCGATCGAGAATTGCTATTACAAAGAAAGCAAAATTATCAAAAAAATACACCAATAAAAAATAACAATTCCCATCCAGTAGACGAGCTAA
>CALLPS010000258.1 GCA_938015355.1 uncultured Pleurocapsa sp. | reverse complement strand
AAGTTATCTATTAGGTAGATATTATTTACCTAATAGATAAATAAAATACGACACTATACCAATAAGATGCTAAAGAAGTACATAATTGTCTACTTCTCCGTTTTCTTTTTTTACGGTTATAGCAACGTCACTCTTATCGTCTTGATTCTGGGCGTAAAGTTCCATCAACTTGATACTTTTTTCAATTACTTCTTTTTTACTTACTCCTAATGTTTGAGCGATTTGGTCTAATTTTTCAGAACTTCTAGTGCTTAAGCTTACTTTATAATTATCAGCCATGATTTTACACTCTTAGATGTAATTCAACAATTTAATATTACCCTAAAAAAATACTTTTAACAGCACTAAATATCATACTAAAAAAATACCAAAAGTACAACACAAGTTGATACAAAAGGAAAGAGGGATCGTACAAAAGAAGCTGACAACCAAAGCCACCAAAGAGGTTGAGATTTAAAATAACTCATCTGTTTTCTGTTAAAGCTTTGATTTTGAAGATACCAATGCAGATGGGTGAAAACCGAACAGTTACAGTCCCCGTAATCTAAGTAAAATCCTTGTCAAATAAGACATAGCAGCTTTGACAGCAAAAGGCAATTTCACTCCCAGCCTGAAATTTAGGCTATGTTATAATGGATAAAATAGGTAGTTAAAAATATACCTAGTATCACCCTTGAATGATCACAAATGATGCAGGAGGTGACTTTACTTCAGCTTTAGGACAATAGTCAACCAACATAAGTGATCTATACGAAATAATTTAGTATTACTTTTTGCCGAAGACATCTCTGATGCGATAAATCGGTCTTCTTTGGGATTCATGGTAAGTACGCATTGACAGCTCGGTGACCAAACCAAAGCAAAATAAATTGACCCCTGTAATAATGAGCAATACGGCTAAAATCAACAATGGGCGATCGCCAATATTTTGATTAAAAAATAGTTTAACTATAGTCAGGTATGAACCCATGGCAATCCCAGTTGCCAAAAAAATCACTCCCCCTAACCCGAAAACGTGCATCGGACGAGTGAGAAACTTTTTCATAAAGTAGACCGTTAACAAGTCCATGACAACTCTAATAGTTCGTCCTAAACCATATTTACTTTCTCCAAAGCGTCTCGCATGGTGACGCACAGGTACTTCCGTAATCCGCGCACCTTCAATATATGCCAAGGCAGGTAAAAAGCGATGTAGTTCCCCATAAAGATTCATATCAGCAATTAACTCAGCACGATATGCCTTAAGAGAACAACCATAATCATGTAATTTGACTCCTGTTACCTTGGCGATAATAATATTGGCGATTTTAGATGGTAATAGTCTCGTTAATGCTGCATCCTGCCTGTTTCTGCGCCAGCCACTAACTAAATCATAGCCTTCATCTAATTTCTCTAACAGCATGGGGATATCCACAGGATCATTTTGCAAGTCCCCATCCAAGGTGACAATGACTTTTCCCGCCGCCGATTCAAATCCTGCCGCCATTGCTGGAGTTTGACCATAGTTACGACGGAGGATTACCGCTTTGAGATCGATTCTTCTACGAGCAAGATTAGTCAATACCTGAGTGGAGCCATCTTTAGAGCCATCATCAACGCAGATAATTTCGTAGCTCAAATTTGTTCTCACAATAGCATCTGCGATCGCAATTACTAAAGTTTCAATGCTCTCAGCTTCGTTATAGATTGGCACAACCACTGATAGATCTAGTTGTGGGGAATAAATAACAGAAGACAAACTACGGTTTTCCAGAGATGAAGATTGCATAAAAGAATTAATAATTAAGCGAAAAAGAAGGTCATCTTGAGCTGAATTTTTATATGTTGCATAGATTATCCAGCATTAACTATCTCTTGTCACTAAATTTATCTGAGAATATCAAAAAGAATTATATTAAGATTTAGACTAAATCATAAAAAATTAAAATGTTTCAAGCCTTCTAAAATGCCCCCTGCACAAGGAGAATGGGCTAAATGATGATTTTTATCTCTATTTGTTTCGTACCATTGGAGTAATTCTGGCTTGGCATTGCTCACAATCAGTCCCTTTTCTAGCCCTTCAAACATAGAAATATCATTACCAGAATCACCACAGACAATGGTTTGTTCTGGCGGAATTTCCCATCTCTGGCGTAAAAACTGAACCGCTAAACCCTTATCCCCATTTTTGGGTAGTAAATCTAAGTCTTGACCCGCACTATAAATTAATTTAATCCCATAACCTTGTGCCATTAATGCTGCTTTTAAGCGAGTTATGGTCTCGTTTGCCACTGCTTCTGCCAAGTAATAACTAATTTTGAAGGGATTTTGCTCTGATTTCGGCTGAGACTGGAGGTGTTCAAACTGATTAGCAATCTTTACTATTGCTTCTCGATTCCATCCTTGAGCCAAGATCTTTGACCATTCTGGGTCAGATTGCTGTTGATTCTGATCAAAATACATTTCTGTTCCCACCGAGGTAATCAGGGCATCTGGAGGGAGTAACGACTTCGCTTCCGCCAATAAACGATACAAATATAGCGATCGCCCTGTAGCATAGACAATCTTACTGTGATATCGCTCGCGATGTTTAGCTAATTGTTGATTTAGCTCTAGTAGGGCAGAATCGTCACCAACAAGGGTATTGTCTAAATCAGTTACAAATAAGAAAGGACTCATATTGTCAGCATTCATAAGGATATTTAAACTCAAATAAAGCAATAACACTACAACTATATATGTGTGAAGGCTTACATACACATACACTATATAAGCACTCTATTTAGAAAATCGGAAGGCATTGTTTGTTTTAGCTTAACGAAATATTTTAGCTTTTTTGGCTCAGAATGGAAGAGTGGACTTTGTCCATAAATTTGAACCAGAAGATAAGTACTTTATATTAGGCAAAGTAATATAATCACTCCCAGAGATTAATTCTGCTCTTTACAATTGCTGACAGAAACTGGTTAGCTGGAGATCGGCTTTAATAAAAACTTTATGGGTTTATGGGAATAAGAGGGATGAGATTTTGGGTGTAGAACTTCGCAGTTATGTCTATTTAGATCGTTTACAGTTGCAACATGCGGCTTATATTGGGACAGTGGCAGCGGGATTTTTGCCTTTGCCAGGAGATGCCTCTCTCTGGGTAGAAATATCTCCAGGAATTGAGATTAATCGGATCACAGATGTTGCTCTCAAGGCGGCAGTAGTTCGTCCAGGAGTGCAATTTGTCGAAAGATTATATGGACTATTGGAGATTCATGCCAGCAAGCAAGGTGAAGTTCAAGCAGCAGGTAGAGCAATTTTAGAAGCTTTGGGGGTCAGACAACAAGATGGTCTCAAGCCCAAGATAGTTTCAAGTCAAATTATTCGTAATATTGATGCTTATCAAGCCCAGTTAGTTAATCGTGACTGTCGGGGACAAATGTTATTAGAAGGTCAAACTCTTTATGTTCTAGAAGTACAGCCAGCAGCCTATGCATCCTTAGCAGCTAACGAAGCAGAGAAAGCAGCATTAATTAATATTCTTAAGGTAACGGCAATTGGTAGTTTTGGCAGACTATATTTAGGTGGAGAAGAAAGAGATATCCTGGCAGGATCAGCGGCAGCCTTAGCCGCTATTGAAAGTATCAGCGGCAGGGAAACTGTGAATCAAAGGAGAGAATAGATCTGTCGCAGTATGAAATATATATATATAAGATAAAAAAGAATAATAAAAATAAAATGTTTAGATCGGTCTGCAAAGCGGGGATAATAGTTAGAGATATTAGGTATAGACGATCGCAGGTAAGTATTTAAGTGGCAAATATTGAGCATCTAACTAAATTGAAACAGGGTGGCGCTAGTTGGATGGACTGGTTGGGAAGTAATCATCAGCCAGAGATTGATCTGATTAACGCTGATCTTCGGGGAATCCAACTCCCAGAAGTATATTTAGTTAAAGCAAACCTGATGGGAGCAGATTTGACTGGCATCAAGCTATCTCAAGCTAATTTGACGGGGGCTAATTTACAGTCTGCGGAATTGATCGATGCCAATATGCAACAAGCGAACTTAACGGGAGCTAATTTACAGTCTGCATATTTAATTGATGCAGATTTCTCTCAAGCTAACCTCATTGGCTCAGATCTTAGATTTGTCATGGGGCGAGGAGCAAACTTTAGTCGAGCAAATCTGATTGGTACTTCTATCCGACAAGCCAGATTCCCTCAAGTTAACTTTATGCAAGCCAAACTCAGCCGCGCTAATCTCAGTGAGACTGATTTATCTAGGACTAGTTTCGATCAAGCAGATCTTTCGGGAGCTAATTTTTTTGAAGCAGAGTTACAGTCTGCCAGTTTCTATCAGGCTAACCTAGATCGAGTTAAAGCGATCGCAACTCATTTGAGCCACAGTTATTTTTTTGGTAGTAGTTTAGTGGAAGCGAGTTTAGTTAGATGCGATTTGCGTTGGGCAAACTTAAGCTACGCTAACCTTCAGGGTGCAAACTTACAACAGGCAAAGTTAAGAGGTACTAAACTGTCCAACACTAATTTGACGGGGGCGGATTTGACAGGGGCAAATTTGAGAGGAGCCAACTTAACTAACGCTAATCTCAGCCGAGCTAATTTAACTGAAGCAAATATTGAAGATACAATATTTCACAAGGCAATACT
>CALLPS010000257.1 GCA_938015355.1 uncultured Pleurocapsa sp. | reverse complement strand
GTATGATTGACAGGTGGGGGTGTCAATCGTGAAATGGTGGAGTTCAATGTGATACTTATAGGAGATGAGCTTATCCAACCTCGAATGAGATACCACGATCTTAAGGAGCAATTGTAGAAACGGAAACCGCGCAAATACTTAGCAAATACTTATAATCACGCTGGCGTATCTAAATAAATGTCAAAGTGACTAAGGCTAATTACTGTCTAATCAACCTCAACTTGAGGATTGATGGGGAATGTTTGAAGTTGTATTGTCCTTATTAAATACTTTGCTAGTTTTTCCCTGACAACCTAGTCAAAATTAGCTTGTACTAGTTATTTTTTATTACGCCAAATAACTCCAAAGATTTTACGCCATTTAATTCTGAAAGTTACACGTTCACTCCAATAGCACCGATGCTCACCTTAACAGGTGTACAGCTTAGAACTTATAGCTTGAAATTATTTCTTAGGCGAAAATAACAACACAGGAAACCAGCTACTACGCATCACATCATTAGCAAAACTACGGACTGTCCATTGAAGTATATTTGTACGATAATCCGTAGCAATAGCGATCGCACTAATATCAAAATCTAGAGCCGCGGTAGTAATCTCTTGCAAAGGATTTCCCACTTTGACCAAAGTGTTTACCTCAATATCTAAAGCTTCCAACTCTTCTTTAACTGCTTTTAAATTGGAGGTTGCTTCTTCTACTCGCTGTTGGGCTAAGATCGATTTTCGACCACAGTCGTCAACTACTGACATCAACATACATTGCTTCAGACTATTTTCAGGGCGATCCTGAGCATATTTTTTAATCTCTTCAATTAAATAGCGAGCAGTTTTACTATTATTATAAGGAATTAACAAGTAACGCCAAAGATGTTGGCATCTGAGAGCTAATTCTTCGCGGGTATAGGTAGTAATTAATTCAGGACGAATAATATTGAGAGGTTGACTCGTAACCTTTGCTAATCCAGCACTGGTGCTACCAAAAAACTTCTCTTGCAATAAACTTCTGATGGGGGTGCCCGTCATAATCACATCTATAGAATGCTTTTTTAGTACCCGAGGAATTGTATCGAGGGGTTTTCCTGAGAGGACTTCTACTTGGACATCTACTTCCGTTGGCGCATTATCCACTGCTTTCTGGAGACGTTCCTTCGCCTGCTCTACTTTTTCGTCATCAATTCTGGGAACTTCTCCTTCTTCCCAAAGGGGAACACTATGAAAAAAGACAATCTTCTTAAGACCACATTGAGCCAAATTAGGCACGCAATCTATGAAACGGTACAGGCCGTCGGTAAAGTCTGTGCAGATTAAGCAGCTTTGAAACATACGATCTAAATGACAAATCTCTTTTTCTTAGACTAGCAAAAAAAGGATTGACCGTAGCCACTATCTTTTTTTTCTTATTTTTTCTTGAGTATTGACCCCATGATCCCCAGCTACTTTCTTGAGAATTTAGCAAGAGAAAGAGGCTTAATTCAAGTAAAATCAGGATTTTTCACATACTAGTTTTTACATACTAGGAGGAGAGTCTATTCCCCATTGATGACGAATAAAATATTGGTACATATTATCTTTAATCATCATCTGCTCGTAAAGTTTAACCAAAAATTCTTGAGCTTGTTCATGGCTCATGGCTTGAACTTCCGTTTCAAAAGAGCGAATAGTGAATTTTTGTTCCAAAGACAGTTTCATTGAATCTGACATAAGAGTACACTCCTGTTTTGAGGTCAATAAGAAGATTTTATTTCTTCTAATATAAGTTAATGTAACAATATTTTGACAAATGTCGCCATTAGCTATATGTCATAATAGTCAATTATCACTTATTGAGAGGGATTTTAGCTGTTGTTTAAGATAAAAGTTTTAAAAAAAAAGATAAATAAATCGAATATGTTGCCTAATAGTGTAAATATTCTGTGATAATTAAATATGGTGCAGAATTTAAGAATAAAGTTCAGCCTTTAGGTTTGGATGATCGACATTATTTTTGTTTACAGGGTTGGTTAAGCTACTTTGGCAACAATTTAAAGTAAAGTCGCGTTTAACAATCGGTGCATTCCAAAGATGGAATTACTAACCTTCAACTACACTTAAAGTGAGAGGAGCGTAATTGTCTTCTGGTGATGAGAAAAGATTGGGAACAAGTACCAGAAGATACATTTAGAGAACCTCCTTTGGATAATCTTGAATAATTTACTATATATTGGCTTAGTTGCCATCATAAAATCGTTCACTCTGCACACAATTTTGAAATTTAATCAGCTTGGGAGATTATAGTTTTATGTCTATTCGTTTATATGTGGGTAATTTACCTAAAGAAGAAATTGATCGCGATGCCTTAGCAGCTATGTTTGTTGACGAAGGAGATCAAGTTTCAACTAAAGTCATCAAAGATCGTAAAACAGGAAAATGTCGTGGTTTTGCTTTTGTAACTGTACCTACCGATGAAATGGGAGATCAGTTTATCGAAAAATATAATGGAAAATCCTTTATGGATAGTCCGATCAAAATTGAAAAAGCATTACCCCGCTCCAAAGGAGAAGAGGGGGGTGAAGGAACTACTACTGAAGCTAGTACGAATAATTCTCCCAAGCGTAAAGGCAACAACAAGCGTAGTGAGAAAAAATCAACAAATAGCAACCCCAAACAACAGGGTAGTATCCAACCAGATCCTCGTTGGGCAGATGAATTGACTAAGCTTAAAGAAATGCTGGCTTCAGCCAATAACTAAGCTGGTATTAAATATTAAGTTAAAATTAAGTTAAAAATCTGCTGTTAATAAGCTATTTATAACTAACGATAAAACGGTGACAGTGACCAACGGTCAGAGCACAAAGGCTTAGGCCTCATATGTCCGTCGTTTGACCCCCCTGTTCAGGTTTATCCCCATGTTCGGACAAGTGCCTTTTAGGGTGCAAGCTAGGGTGCAAGCGGCGGATTAGTCTCTGACTGGAAAGGAAACCGATGGTAACTGTACACCGTAATTTTTTGGGTGAATTATTTTGAGTTCAATTCCTCGATGTTGTATCTCTAAAAGATGGAAGGGAACCATTTTTTTGTGCTTTGGGACGGATATCTGAGAAAATAAGTCCCAGATAAGTAACTGCAATAATATAGGGAGATTAAACATATGAGTGATCCTGTCACAACCATGAAGCAAGAAGTGGGAAGAGCTGCGGCTAATCGAGTTCAGTCAGACTCTATTGTCGGGCTAGGATCAGGATCAACCGCTGCCTATGCCATTGAGTATATTGGCGATCGCTTGGCAAAAGGAGAAATTAAAAATATTGTTGGGGTTCCCACTTCATTTCAGGCAGAAGTATTAGCCAAAGAGTTTAAGATTCCCCTGGTTACTTTAGATGCGATCGATCATATTGATATTGCGATCGATGGTGCCGATGAAGTAGATCCGCAGAAAAATATGATTAAAGGAGGCGGTGCCGCTCATACCAGAGAAAAAGTTGTAGATTCTTTAGCCAATGAATTTATTGTGGTAGTTGATGACGGGAAATTAGTTGATAAGTTGGGTTCAACTTTTCTGTTACCTGTGGAAGTTATTCCCATGGCATTGGCTCCCGTAATGCGTAGTCTGGCAAAATTGGGAGGAAAGCCAGAGCTAAGAATGGCGGCAAAAAAAGCTGGTCCTGTGGTCACGGATCAGGGAAATTTAGTGATTGATGTCAAATTTGACCATATTACTAACCCTGGGGAAATGGAGAAAACTATTAATAATTTTCCAGGGGTGTTGGAAAACGGTCTGTTTGTGGGAGTGGCTGATCTGGTCTTGGTTGGCAAAATTGTTGATGGGAAGCCTGAAATTAGTCAGTTTTAACCAGTCAGTTTTAACTAGTCAGTTTTATATTGTCGGCTGTTAGCTAAAGCAGATCTAGTTAACAGCTTATTTCGATAAATGAGCCGTGGAGCATCATATTTTGTCCAAAATCATCACTGTATTGGCAATCGCCTTGGCAATTGTTCTAACTCCAATTCATTCTCTTAGTGCCCATGCCCAACCGAGGATAAACCTGGATCAGGGAGCAGTAGTATTTAAAGCTAATTGTGCGGGGTGCCATATCAAGGGGGGAAACATTGTCCGACGGGGTAAGAATCTTAAATTGAAAACCCTGCACAAACGTAAAGTCGATACAGAAGAAGCGATCGCATCTTTAGTTACCAATGGCAAAGGAATTATGTCGGCTTATGGTGATAAATTAACCCCCGAAGAGATCGCTAATGTTAGTGCCTATGTCTTACAAAGAGCGAAAGAAAACTGGAAATAACTAAGCTCTAGTTCTAAGAAAACAATTCAACTCTATACATAGGATTATTTCCAATATAATTAACTATTATCGACAATAATATTGGAAAGTTTAAAGTTTAAAGTTTTATTTAATTATTTAATTAAACGTGGTTAATTCAGCCCCAAAGAAAAGCATCGTTACAAACATTTTAGATCAAGCAACCGATGGTAAAGATATTTCCGTAGCAGCAGGAATTGAGTTAATTCAACAGCAAGATCCTGAAATTAGAAATGCGATCGCCAAGACCGCAGATAGTCTTCGTCAACAGCAGGTTGGAGATACTGTTACCTATGTGATTAACCGCAATATTAATTTCACCAATATCTGTGAACAACATTGTAGTTTCTGTGCTTTTCGTCGGGATGCCGATGAAGCGGGTTCATTTTGGCTAGATAGTGAGCAAATAATTAGTAAAGCAGAGGAAGCGGTTAAAATTGGGGCAACAGAAATCTGTATGCAGGGTGGTTTAAACCCCCAGGCAAAAATTAATGGAGCGTCTTTACCGTACTATCTCAATATAGTTACTGAGATTAAAACTAATTTCCCGCAACTACATCTCCATGCCTTTTCTCCCCAAGAAATCCAGTTTATTGCTAGGGAAGACGGCATTAGCTATGAGAAGGTGATATTAGCGCTCAAAGACGCAGGATTAGGCTCGATGCCAGGGACAGCCGCCGAAATTCTTGATGATCGGGTGAGGAATATTATTTGTCCTGAAAAAATTAATAGTGGAACTTGGATCGAGATTATCAGTTTAGCTCACCGCCTAGGAATACCGACTACTAGCACCATGCTTTCGGGACACATAGAAAGTCTTCAACAGCAGATAGAACATTTAGCCACATTGCGATCGCTCCAACGAAAAGCGATCGCCCATAATTATCCTGCTAAAATTACCGAATTTATTATCTTACCTTTTGTGGGACAAGAAGCTCCCGCCCCCATTCGCCATCGTGTGGGCAGAGATCAGCCAATTGTTGCCGAGGTACTCCATTTAACCGCAGTTGCCCGCATCTTTTTGGGAAACTGGATTACTAATCATCAACCAAGTTGGGTCAAAATTGGTTTAGAGGGAGCAAAACAGGCTTTACAATCTGGCTGCAATGATATTGGAGGAACACTGATGGAAGAACATATTACTACCATGGCAGGAGCTCAGGGAGGAACTTGCATGACGGTAGGAACCTTAGAACAGGCAATTTTAGCTTTGAATCGCCCTGCACAACCCAGAGATACTCTGTACAAATACTTGTAAAGTAATTAATTATCGTAAAGATTAGGTTACTTTAGCAGACATCGCAAATATCCCAAGGTTAGTTTAAGATTGTTCTTGAAATAGTTAAAGTTAAATCTACAAATGAGAATATTAGTGACGGGTGGTGCTGGATTTATCGGTTCTCACCTTATCGATCGCTTGATGAAGCAGGGTCATGACGTAATATGTTTAGACAATTTCTTTACTGGTCACAAGCGTAACATTAGTCATTGGATGGATAATCCCTATTTTGAATTAATCCGTCATGATATTACTGAACCAATTCGTCTAGAAGTAGATCAAATTTACCATCTAGCTTGTCCTGCTTCTCCAGTTCACTATCAATACAACCCAGTAAAAACCATCAAGACTAACGTGTTGGGGACATTAAACATGTTGGGGTTAGCGAAACGAGTTAAGGCAAGGTTTTTACTGGCTTCAACCTCGGAAGTTTATGGCGATCCTGATGTACATCCCCAACCAGAAGAATATCGTGGTAACGTAAACTGCATCGGTATCCGAAGCTGCTATGACGAAGGAAAAAGAGTCGCCGAAACTCTAGCTTTCGACTATCATCGGCAAAATAATGTTGATATTCGCATCATGCGCATTTTCAATACTTATGGTCCAAGGATGTTTGAGAATGATGGTCGTGTTGTGAGTAATTTTATCGTTCAAGCTCTCAAAGGTACGCCTCTAACAGTTTATGGCGATGGTTCCCAGACTCGTAGTTTTTGCTACGTAGCGGATTTAGTTGAAGGAATGATGCGGCTGATGAATGGCGATCATATTGGACCAATTAACATTGGGAACCCAGGGGAGTATACTATTTTACAGCTTGCTGAAACAATTCAGAAAATGATCAATCCTGATGCGGAATTAGCATTTAAAGCTTTGCCCCAAGATGATCCTAAGCAAAGACAACCTGATATTAGTAAGGCAAAAAGCCTACTAGGTTGGGAACCAACTATAAATCTAGAAAAAGGTCTGAAACTCACCATAGAAGACTTTCGTTCCCGTATAGAAGAAGTAAAATCTTGATCTATATATAAGGTCTTGATCTAAAGAATCTTGAGGCATAAGAGCTTTTTTAATTCGCTCAACCCTGCTCTCAACACATCAAATTATAAAGACAACAAAAAATACAAGAGGTTAATTAATTATATGCGTGTTTGCGTTATTGGTACTGGATATGTCGGTTTGGTTACTGGTGTTTGCTTATCTCATATCGGACACGATGTAATTTGTGTTGATAATAACGAGGAAAAAGTTAAATTAATGCAGTCTGGCCAGTCGCCTATTTACGAGCCTGGCTTGTCTGAATTGATGAAATCCTCGGCTGAATCTGGCAGATTGACCTTTACTTCCGACTTGTCAAAAGGTGTGTCCCATGGGGAAATATTATATATTGCGGTTGGAACTCCTCCCTTGCCTACAGGAGAAAGCGACACCCGTTACGTTGAAGCAGTAGCTCGCGGTATTGGTACTCACTTAAACAGCGAATATAAAGTAATTGTCAATAAATCCACTGTCCCCATTGGATCTGGCGATTGGGTGAGAATGATTGTTCTCGATGGCAATAAAGAATCTGGCAGCAATATTGAGCCTCACTTTGATGTCGTCAGTAATCCTGAATTTTTGCGAGAAGGTTCCGCGGTATTTGATACATTCAACCCAGATCGCATTGTTTTGGGAGGAAATAGTGATAAAGCGATCGCCATGATGCAGGACCTATATAGTCCTTTGGTAACTAGGGAATTCGCTGATGATAAATCCTTGCCCCAAGTACCTGTGGTTGTCACAGACCTTAGTTCGGCAGAAATGATCAAGTATGCAGCAAACTCTTTCCTGGCGACTAAAATCAGTTTTATCAACGAGGTGGCAAATATTTGCGATCGCGTTGGTGCGGACGTAACTCAAGTGGCAAAAGGCATTGGTTTGGATTCTCGTATCGGTAACAAGTTTCTCAGTGCAGGTATTGGCTGGGGTGGTTCTTGTTTCCCGAAAGACGTTTCGGCATTGGTACATACTGCCGATGACTACAACTATGAGTCAGAGCTATTAAAAGCGGCAATTAATGTCAATCAGCGGCAACGCTTATTGGTGTTGGAAAAATTGCAAAATGAGCTCAAAATTCTCAAAGGGAAAACTGTTGGTCTATTAGGGCTAACCTTTAAACCCGATACCGATGACATGAGAGATGCGCCATCACTAGATTTAATTGAGCAACTCAACCGTTTAGGTGCCAGAGTTAAAGCCTATGATCCCATTGTTTCTCAATCGGGTTTAAGTCACGGTCTTTCTAATGTAATTATTGAAAGTAATGCGGAAATGTTAGCCGATAGCTGTGATGCTTTAGTTTTAGTTACTGATTGGAAGGAGTTTCTCAAGCTAGACTTACC
>CALLPS010000256.1 GCA_938015355.1 uncultured Pleurocapsa sp. | reverse complement strand
TTTAGCTTTGATGTTAGGCAATAGATTATGATCTAATACTAAATCGGCTTGGCAAAGGTAGTGTTTAATTTCACCCTAGAGTCTTGTCTGAAAATTAGAATAACTAAATACTCGTTACTCGTTACTTGTTACTTGTTACTTGTTACTTGTTATATGCGTAGCGGTATTCTTTAGGACTCAATCTTTTAATAGCACTTATGCAGCGATATTTTAAGATCTTACAATTATTTTGGAGTAGTGCGATCGCAACTGAATTGGAATATCGGCTCAATTTCTTAATTGCTGCCATTACCAGTATGGCTAATTTAGTAGGTAGTCTCTTTGGACTATTTTTGTTTTATCGTACTGGCTATACTTTTCAAGGTTGGAGTTGGCAAGAAGCGACTATTGTTTTGGGTTTGTTCACCTTTTTACAAGGATTCTCCGCTACCTTTTTAGTGCCTAATCTCAATAGTATTGTCAAACAAGTTGAACTGGGAACCTTGGATTTTGTCTTGCTGAAGCCCATTAACAGTCAGTTTTGGCTTTCTACTAAAACTATCTCTCCTTGGGGCTTCCCTGATTTACTATTCGGTGTAATTTTAATTATCTATGCAGGGAATGAATTGGGGCTAACTTGGAATAACTATCTTGCCAGTTTAATTCCCTTGAGTTTCGGTATTGTAATTCTTTACAGCCTCTGGTTTATCCTCAGTGCAACTAGTATTTGGTTTGTCAAAGTTAATAACGTCACTGAGGTTTTACGGGGATTATTAGAAGCGGGGCGTTATCCCATGGTGGCTTATCCCGCTGCTTATCGTTTCTTTTTTACCTTTGTGGTGCCTGTCGCTTTCTTAACTACTGTACCTGCCGAGACAATGCTTAATCGTAGTGAACTCAGTTGGAGTCTGGGTGCTGCTCTTTTAGCGGGTACATTATTTACTTTCTCGATCTTTTTCTGGCGTTTTGCGCTTCGTTTTTACACCAGTGCTTCGAGTTAAAATCAAGCAAGAGTCTAATTAACTTTCAATTGGTAAGCGTTGCAGATCTTTATTACTACCAATCACCACCATTACCACTCCTTTTTTTAATACCTGCCCTGGGCTAGGATTAGTGAGGAACTTTTCTCCATTGCTAATCGCTAGAACACTTAAGCCATATCGTTTTCGCAAATCAAGTTGAGATAGAGTTTTACCATGAAATTCCTCTGGTACTAACACTTCGACAATACTGTTTTCTGTGTCTAGTTCAAAACGCTCCAAAAATCCAGGCTGAGTTAAGGTTTTAGCTAAAGTACAGCCCGCTTCATACTCAGGAAATACGACGAGATCTGCTCCCACCCGCCGCAATACTTTACCGTGGATCTCCGAAGAAGCCTTGGCTACTACTTGCTCAACTCCTGCTTCTTTAACATTAAGAGTAGTGATAATGCTTTCTTGAAGATAGTTACCAATTGCCACAATTACCGTATCCATCTCAAAGATACCCGCTTCTTTAAGAGATTCTGGCTTGGTAGAGTCTAATTGCACCGCATGGGAGGCAGCCTTTTGAGTTAAAACCTGAGTCACTAATTTTTCATCAATATCAGTCCCTAAGACTTCATAACCCAATTTATGTAGGGAAGTACAGACTGCTCTACCAAAACGTCCCAAACCAATGACAGCAAACTGACGATTCTTGCCACGGGAGTTAGTCAAAAAATTGAGAGATTTCAATGACTCTTACCTGAATAATTCTAAACTATTGGCATTTTAATCTATGACATGCTGGTTCGGGTAATGATGGAAGTCAAGTCTTGATTATCTAATTCATTTAATTCAGTAGGGGAATCGAAAAACAGATAAAATATAAATTCGTGCCTAAGTATTACTTTAATTTTGCAAACCTACCGAAAGCTTAATGACTGAAGCCACTGCTATTCGTCAGCCGAAATCTACTAGTCAGACAGCCAACTTATCTTATCAAGTGGCAATGTCTCAACCCGCATCTCATTTGTTTGAAGTTACTTTACAAGTTAGTAATTGGCAGTCGGCAACTCTGGATTTAAAAATGCCAGTATGGACTCCTGGTTCATATTTAGTTAGGGAATATGCCCGACATCTTCAGGATTTTATGGCTACTGGCAACAATAGCGATTTATCTAGTCAGAAGCTAAGTAAAAACCACTGGCAGGTAGCAACAGCAGGTGTTTCCGAAGTTAAGGTTAGCTATCGCGTTTATGCTAATGATTTAACGGTACGCACTAATCATTTAGATCAAACTCATGGTTATTTTAATGGTGCGGCATTGTTTTTCTTTGTCCCAGGATTAGAACAACAGCCGATTGAAGTTAAAATTATCACACCCCAGCCAGAATGGCAGGTTGCAACCACTCTTCCTAAGATAGAAGGGGGCGCTAATACGTTTGTGGCTCCAGACTTTGATACTTTAGTTGATACCCCTTTTGAAGTCGGCACACAGCAGCTATACAATTTTGAAGTATTAGGAAAGCCTCATGCTCTGGCAATTTGGAGTCAAGGCAATGCTAACCCAGAACAGATCATTGCCGATACGATCAAGGTGATTGAGACAGAAGCCGAGATGTTTGGCGGTTTACCCTATGAACAATATTTATTTTTATTGCACTTGTCAGGAAGTGGCTATGGCGGTTTAGAACATAAAGACTGCTGTACTTTAAATTATCCCAGATTTGGGTTCCGCGATCGCGATAAATATGAGCGGTTTATTCAGTTAGTGGCACACGAATTTTTCCACCTCTGGAATGTGAAACGGATTCGCCCAAAAGCTTTAGAGAAATTTAATTATGAAGCGGAAAACTACACGACATCTCTCTGGTTTTGTGAAGGGACAACTAGCTACTACGATATTTTGATTCCCTTGCGGGCAGGAATTTATAATCGTGACACTTGTCTCAAAAATTTAAGTAAAGATATCAGTAAGTATCTTAATACTATAGGACGTACTGTACAGCCTCTAGGTGAGTCTAGCTATGATGCCTGGATTAAACTCTATCGCCGTAATGCCTACAGTGATAATAATCAAATTTCTTATTATCTGAAGGGACAGTTAGTTTCCCTACTGCTAGATCTTTTAATTCGAGCTAAACATCAAAATAAGCGATCTCTAGATGATGTCATGGGCTTAATGTGGGAGCGTTTTGGGAAAGAAGAAGTTGGCTTTACCGAGACACAGTTAAGAGATACTATGGCTGAGGTGGCAGAAGTCAATTTAGATGATTTCTTCTCCCGCTATATTGAAACTACAGAAGAATTGCCGTTTGATGATTATTTAGACCCCTTTGGCTTATACTTGAAAACTGTTGCTGAATCAGATATCCCCTATTTGGGAATTAAGGTACAGTCGGAAAACAATCGGGAAGTAATTCAATTTGTTGCTGCCCAATCTCCCGCAGCATTGGGGGGTATTGATGCCCAGGATCAGCTTCTAGCGATTAACGGTATTAAGGTAAATGCTAAATCTCTTGATGAAAGACTAAAAGATTACCAAGCAGAAGATACAATTCAAATTACCTTGTTTCATCAGGACGAATTAAAAACTCTTCCTGTCACTCTGGGTAAACCCCAGTCGAATAGTTATGAATTGGCTATTCAAGATGATTTATCCTCTGAACAGCAACAAAATCTGACAGGATGGCTGGGGAATAAATAAAGAGTAAAGAGTAAAGAGTAAAGAGTAAAGAGTAAAGAGTAAAGAGTAAAGAGTAAAGAGTAAAGAGTAAGAAGTAAAGAATTAAAGAGTAAGGAGTCCTAAAGGATACCGCGACCCATATAAAGAGTAAGAAGAACCTATGCACAATTTTTTAGAGACCGCCTACTTTCAAAATAAATTTGTTCCTTTTAAAGAAGCAAATGTTTCGATCGCCACCCATGCTCTACACTACGGAACAGGAGCTTTTGGAGGAATGAGAGGTATTCCAAATCCAGAAAATACCAAGCAAATATTATTATTTAGACTAGACCGCCATTGTAATCGCTTAAGTGCTAGTGCCAAACTGCTCCAGTATGATTTACCTGCGGATAAAATACAGCAGATAATTATTGATTTTGTTAAAAAAAACAAGCCTGATAAATCTTTTTATATTCGTCCTTTTGTCTATACTTCGGATTTAGGGATTTCTCCCAGACTGCACAAAATTGAGAAGGATTTTTTCGTCTATGGTTTAGAATTAGGAGATTATTTATCCCCTGATGGTGTTAGTTGTCGCTTTAGTTCTTGGTATCGTCAGGAAGATCGTAGTTTACCCCTCAGAGGTAAAATTAGTGGAGCCTATATCACCTCTTCCTTGGCTAAAACAGAAGCAGTAGAATCTGGTTTTGATGAGGCAATTCTACTTAATACCCAGGGAAAAGTTTGCGAAGCGACGGGGATGAATATTTTTCTGGTTAGAAATAATAAATTAATTACTCCTGGATTTAATCAAGATATTCTCGAAGGTATTACCAGAGATAGTGTGTTGACCATTGCTAGAGATTTGGGTATCGAAACCGAAGAAAGAGCGATCGATAAAACTGAATTGTTAATCGCTGATGAAGTGTTTCTAAGTGGTACCGCAGCTAAGGTCACCCCAGTAAAACAAGTTGAAAACTATCACCTACCTACGGATAGACCAATTACTGAAAAAATCAAAAGTAAATTAACTGCAATTACTAAAAATCAAGAACCAAAATATCAAGAATGGATCTACACTATTGACTGTTAAAAGATCTGAATTAGCGATCGCCCTGTTGTTTAATTCATGACTTGAATAACTCAGCCAAGTTGGAGAATTGTGCCAATTGTGCCTTCATTGGCAGAATCTTTAACTATTGTTAGAGTAAAACTTAATTTTAATTCATTTGCAGCATGTAATTAATTTCTTTCGCTCTTATCCTTCACTCTTTCCTGGGAATCATGTCTGAAACTGTTCTTGATGTTCGCCATCTGCAAGTTCAATTTGCTACCGAAACGAAACCTGTGGTGGCAGTTGATGATCTTA
>CALLPS010000255.1 GCA_938015355.1 uncultured Pleurocapsa sp. | reverse complement strand
TGTTAAATCTCTTTTCTCTATGGGCTCTTTGAGCAAAAGGAATATTGCGATTAATGCGTCTTCCTCTTCTGGCTCGTCGCAGTATCTTCTGAGTCTGCTTTCTAGCAATGACTCTTTTGAATGGTAAAACAATATGAGCAGTAAATAGTACAGCCTTTTTGCTCACTGCTGCTATACCAGAAAACAACTTACCTGGGTCTATTGATGCCACTATTTCTTGAGTATCAGTACCACTAGGCTCTACAAGTAGCTGAACGCAGAAAATATTTAAATCGTTCCAAACAGGCTTGGCTTTACCAGAAGCAATCCATTTCCTTGATCGCGCCGAGGTTGTAGGCATTAATGCTTTCCCTGATGGTGATAAAACTGGTACTCTTATTTTTTCTGTTGTCATGGGTATAACCCCTAATAAGTTAGTATGTGCGTCTCTTCCAGCACCTAAACCAAAATGTCCCCTCTTAAGGCGACTACTCCCAGTAGTCTTGTAGATAATACAGCCGAGAGAAGAGGCTGTAAGTACGTATCAGGTTTCGGCTCTTGCTGTAGTGCAATTTTTAGTCGCTAACTGGGTTTAGCAAGCCCTCGCTTTCAGCGACGGGTAATTGACATAATTATCTCTTTAATTTGCGACAGATCTAAAGTAGACGAGTTAACTGATTTTATAGCAGTTAGCCAAAGTAGATATTCCACGTTTCCTGCTGGACCTGTAATTGGAGAGATGGTTAAGCCCTGATATTGCCAACCTATTGACTGTGCTGCTTGCCATACTTGTAAAATTGCCGAGGCTCGATCATCAAGGTTACGGACAACACCTTTTTTGCCGACTCTTTCTCGTCCTACTTCAAACTGGGGTTTAACCAGTAATACTACTTCCTTGGGTAAAGTTAGAAGATTCCATAGGGACTCCAGTACTTTTGTGAGAGAGATGAAAGAGAGATCCACAACTCCCAAATCTGCCATAATTTCCTCTTGGTATAGTTCCTTGGCGGTTAAATGACGGATATTAGTTCGTTCTTTGAGAATAACGCGATCGCAGGTACGAATACTCCAGGCTACTTGTCCATAACCAACATCTACGCCATAAACTAGTTTTGCCCCCGACTGTAACAGACAGTCAGTAAATCCCCCCGTAGAAATCCCCCCGTCTAAGCAAATGCGATCTTTGACTTTAATATCAAAAGTCTCTAGAGCCTTAATTAATTTTTTGCCCCCACGGGAGACATAAGGTGGTTGCTCTTTGACTTCAATCTCGGCAGTAGTTTTAATCTCTGTCCCAGGCTTGTCAACAATTTCTTGATTTACCTTAACCTTTCCTGCTCTAATCAAACGCTGCGCCAATGCCCGAGACTCGCAGAGTTCCAAACTTACCAATAATTTATCTAACCGCTGTTTTGCCAAGATATCAAGATATATTTTAGGAAACAATAAAAAAAGAAAAAACCAGAACCCGCAATATATTATCACCATGCAGATTCTGGATGTGTTCGAGAAGTATCTTTTAATATATTAGTTACTAGTGGAAACTAGAACATCCGTCATTTGACTTAAATAACTCCAGCAAATTGACTCCTAATATAAGCAAGATGACTTAGATAGATGTATTGGAGCCAGGATCATACTTCAGTAAAAACCCTTATAGAAGGAAAAGCTCCCGACCTACCTCAAAATTATAAAATTGTATAAGTAAGTAAAAAAAACTAACGACCAAAAATTATTTTATGTTTGATGCTCTAGCAGATCGATTAGATGATGCGTGGAAGAAACTACGCGGTCAGGACAAAATATCCAAAGGTAATATTCAAGATACTCTCAAGGAGGTGCGACGCGCACTCTTAGCTGCCGATGTCAACCTTCAGGTAGTCAAAGCCTTCATTGCTGATGTTGAAGCCAAGGCTTTGGGAGAAGGCGTTATTTCTGGGGTTAATCCAGGACAACAGTTTATCAAGATTGTCTACGATGAACTGGTGAAGGTGATGGGGGAAAGTAATGTACCTCTAGCACAAGCAGATCAGCCTCCTACCGTGATTTTGATGGCTGGTCTTCAAGGGACAGGGAAAACTACTGCCACAGCAAAATTAGCTCTTTATTTACGGAAGCAAGAACGTTCTTGTTTGATGGTCGGGACAGACGTATATCGTCCTGCGGCGATCGATCAGTTACTTACATTGGGTAATCAGATCGATGTTCCTGTATTTGAAATGGGGACGGATGCCGATCCTGTAGAGATCGCTAAACAGGGTATCGCTAAAGCTAAAGAGCTGGGGGTTGATACAGTAATTGTTGATACCGCAGGGCGACTTCAAATTGACGAAGATATGATGGGGGAATTATCCCGCATCAAGAATACCATCAAGCCCGATGATACTCTGCTAGTAGTAGATGCCATGACAGGGCAAGAAGCGGCAAATCTGACTTACACTTTCCACGATCAGATTGGTATTACAGGAGCAATTCTCACCAAGTTAGACGGTGATAGTCGTGGTGGGGCGGCTTTGTCCGTGAGACAGGTATCTGGGCAACCAATTAAATTTGTCGGTGTGGGGGAAAAAGTTGAGGCACTAGAACCCTTTTATCCTGATCGCCTAGCATCTCGTATTCTTAATATGGGGGATATTCTCACCCTAGTTGAAAAAGCCCAAGAAGAAATTGATTTGGCTGATGTCGAAAAGATGCAGTCCAAAATCATGGAGGCGAAGTTTGATTTTAATGATTTTATTAAACAAATGCGCCTGCTTAAAAATATGGGTTCTTTGGGAGGAGTTCTCAAGTTAATCCCTGGTATGGGCAAAATCAGCTCCGCTGATCTAGCAAAGGGAGAAAACCAGCTTAAACGCACAGAATCGATGATTAGTTCGATGACAAAAGCAGAAAAAGCCGATCCCGATTTATTGGCTCAGTCTCCTAGTCGTCGTCGTCGCGTGGCTAAAGGCTCTGGATTTGAAGAAAAAGATGTCTCTAGACTAGTTAAAGACTTTTCTAAAATGCGCTCCATGATGCAGAATATGGGACGGGGGATGCCTGGTATGGGCGGTGGTATGCCTGGTATGGGAATGCCCGGTATGGGCGGTGGCATGCCTGGTATGGGAATGCCTGGTATGGGGGGGTATCCCGACCAAAGTAGAAGAAAAAAGAAAAAGAAGAAGAAAAAAGGCTTCGGCTCGTTGTAAAATAAGAGATTGCCCCAGTTAATCCTCGGGCAAAACAAAATAGATAGATTAGAATCGTAAAGGATAAATTTAAATAGCCAATGATTAAATTACGTTTGAAACGCTTCGGCAAGAAGAGAGAAGTCAGCTACCGTCTCGTAGCTATTGAAAGTAAAACTCGCCGAGATGGTCGTCCCATCGAAGAACTAGGTTTTTATAACCCCAGAACCGATGAGACTAGATTGAATGTTCCTGCCATTGTCAAAAGACTACAGCAAGGAGCACAACCTAGCCAGACTGTAAGAAGTATCCTCAATAAAGCTCAAGTTTTTGATCAAGTAAATGCCAAATAAGACCGAATTGTCTGGCGATCAGATAGCGGGTAGTCCCGATTATGAGAAGCTAGTACGCTTTCTGATCGAACCTTTTCTCGAAAATCCTCAAACCTTGAGTGTGAACTTAGAAACAAATCCAAATAACAGAAAAATTTGGTTACGAATTGCTTTTGATAAAGAAGATCGCGGTAAAGTATTTGGTCGTGGTGGGCGCAATATCCAGGCCATTAGAACTACCATTAAAACCGCAGCAGAAGCTCACAATGATTCGGTCTTCTTAGATATCTATAGTGACGAGCCGCCTCAATCTGACGATTCTGGTTATCGCAGTAGTAGAAGCTCTGGTAATGGTCGTAGAAAAAGCAGCCCCAGTAAACCTGCACCCAAGATTGTCAAAAAGTAGGGACATTGCTGGAAATATGCCTAGTGGTAATGATTTGGGTAGCCAATTCAATTGCCGCTTTCATGCTGCTAGCATTGGCAACTCCTTGTCCTGCTATATCAAAAGCGGTGCCATGATCAGGAGAAGTGCGAATAAAAGGCAGTCCTACCGTCGTGTTGATTGCTTGGTCAAATGCCATCAGTTTGACGGGAATCAGTCCCTGATCATGATAGAGAGCTAGGTAGGCATCGGCAGTATGGGGTTGAACCTGATAGTTGCCGTACCAAGCCTGTCCTGGTTTAACCCACATCGTATCAGGGGGAATCAGTCCCATGAGTTTTGCTTCAGGATGATTGCTTTGGGCTTGTGCTAGCCAGTCCAAAAGCCAGTCTTGTTCTTCTGTACCGAGTTGTCCTGCCTCTCCACTATGGGGATTTAAACCTGCGATCGCAATTTTCGGTTGTCGGATGCCAAAATCTTGCTCCAGGCATTGAATTAATAAATCTAGCTTTAACGTCATTAATTCTGGAGTCAACGCTTGAGGGACTTGACTTAGAGGAATATGAGTTGTTGCTAAAAGACTACGTAAGATCCAACCTGTATGGGGTGATTTGCCGACAAACATCATGCCAAACTTTTCTACTCCTGCTCTTTGGGCTAAGACCTCTGTTTGTCCTGGATAGTCATGTCCTGCGGCTTTCCAGAGAGATTTTGCAATTGGTGCCGTGACAATACCTTGAAACTTGCCTTGGAGAGTTAAAGCGATCGCTTTTTCTAAACAGGCAAAACTAAATCCACCGCTAACTCGATCTCCTTGTCCCCAGGTTATGGGGTCATCTAGGGGCAGATCTAAGATTGATAAGGTTTGAGGATCGGCTAAGTCTTTTTCGGTTAGTTTAGTATGCTGCAATAGATGTTCGTAAGTAAACTGCAACAGTTGGCGATTGCCGATGACCATGATTTGAGAAGCATTTGAGGGGGAGTCATTTGCTAAGGCTTTAAGAATAATTTCTGGGCCAATCCCCGCAGGATCGCCCATAGTAATCGCTAAACAAGGAACTGTAGACATAGGAAATTTGAGATAATTGAATATAAATGATCCGACTTGATGATTTAAAATATCTATTATTGATTATGGTTGAGAATTAAAAATATAAAAAGCTATCAGCTATAAGCCATAAGCCAAATTAGCTATGGACATTAACTATTTTTAGTTGATTACGCTTTATTTCTCTTCAGTAGAAAAAAAGATATCCGTTAAAAGGAGCTAAAAGCTAAAAGCTAAGAGCTAAGAGCTTTGATTCAAATTCAGATCATCCTCTTAAAATAAATATCTAACAAAAAACAGGAGAATATAAACATGAGCGCAGAGAGTATGATGTTCAATGGTGGAATTTTATGTATAGTTTTGATTTTAGTGGGACTTAGCTTAGGTTTCCTGATGCTCAAAATCCAAGGTGGAGAGCCAGAATAAACTCTCACAGATTATTCTAAAAACTAAAAAGCGATCGCGGAACCAAAAGCGATCGCTTTTTAACTACTAACTGATGTTACGAAGAACAACGAGAAATCGATAGCTTGAATAAGGTATGAAAACAACCCTTTAACCCTTTCCCAATCTCAACAAATCTATCTAGTGCGTAAAACATCAGCGTCCAACGATTTAAAATTCGTAATGTCAGGAAGAAACAGATTACCCTTTTCCCCTTAACCCAGCTCTAACAGATTAATTTGTTTCTTAGGAGTCACTAATGTTTTTTCGGATAAACCCTCTAACTTCTTAAACATGCTGAAATTATCAATAATTGACTCAGAAAAGTTCTGCTGTTATGGAGCAGGTTGAGTTAAATATTGAATCGGAAACTGAGAAATTAATTCATCTGGAAGAATAATTTTATATTCAGGGGACTCACTGTCTGTTAACTAGAAATAAATTATGGGGGATTGGGGATTCTTCTTAAGACCTAAAGCTTACAGCTTTTGTTAACAATCACTTAGCAAATATTAGTGAGGTTTCACGTTAGAGTAGTGGGGATAAGGGTCAAAGGAAGATGAAAGCAGCAAGAAACATTCTGATTATTGGTGGTGGCATAGTAGGATTGGCGATCGCTATAGAGCTAAAGCGCCAAGGAGCAACAGTCACCGTAGTTAGCCAGGACTTTACGCAAGCAGCAGCCCACGCAGCAGCAGGGATGTTGGCACCGATGGCAGAAAAAATAACCTCTCCTCCATTATTAGATTTGTGTCTGGGATCTCGTTGGCTATACCCTGAATGGACACAAAAACTAGAAGAATTAACGGGAATCGAAACCAATTATTTATCCTGTGGAATCTTAGCTCCTGTATACAATCTACCTAACAAGATTGTCGAGAATGAACAGGCAGTTTGGCTAGATCGCCAAGCCATTAAATTATATCAACCAGGATTAAGCGATCGCGTAGTTGGCGGCTGGTGGTATCCCGAAGATGGACAGGTTGATAATCGTTGTTTAATGCGATCGCTTTTGCAAGCAGCTCAAACTCTTGGAGTGGAGATTAAGGAAGGGGTTAAAGTCAAGGCAATTCAGCAGCAACAGGGCAAAGTTACTGGAGTCTTGACCAATATTGGGCAGTTAGAAGCGGAGCATTATGTTCTAGCGGCAGGTTCTTGGTCTAGTCAACTAATGCCCTTACCTGTGCGCCCGATAAAAGGGCAAATGCTATCCCTGAGAATGCCTCAAAAGCTACATCAGCCTTTTCCCCTACAACGTATTTTATACGGCGATAAGATATATCTCGTTCCCCGACAAGATGGCAGATTAATCGTGGGGGCAACCGTCGAAGAAGTAGACTGGACTCCGTTTAATACTCCCAAGGGAATCCAAAATTTACTAGGGCAAGCTGCCGAATTATACCCCGCAGTAGCAGACTGGCAAATTGAAGAACTCTGGTGGGGCTTTCGCCCAGGTACTCCCGATGAATCACCAATTTTGGGACGTAGTGCCTGTGAAAATCTA
>CALLPS010000254.1 GCA_938015355.1 uncultured Pleurocapsa sp. | reverse complement strand
TTATACCAGGCTGACACAGGAGTTTCTAAATCGGCAACCAATTCCTGATAGACAGGAACAAAATTACCTCGTTGGGCTAATTCAGCAAACTGGTCAAAGTTAGGAAAGATCATTGAAGTAACGATGAGGAATAAGGGATGAAGGATAAGGGATGAGGGATAAAGTGTGGCGGCAATAGATAACAACCAAAAATTTGTTGCCTGCAAAAAAAAAGAAGGATAAGTCAGAAACAGAGTTCATTCTTAATCCTTCTTGATTCTATCTGGTGGTCGTTATACTTCGTAAGGTGCTTTCCCAGAAAACTTGATTGTAGCTGGTTGAGGATTTTGACCAATGCGGCGGTCTTTTTTCCCACTAAAGCCACGACCCTCGTTTACCTTCTCAGGAAATACGCCATCTGCTGGATGTAGATACTCAGTTTCTCCGCTGGGGAAGATACGATAGATTTTGTAATCTTGAATTTTGGGTTTAAACTTAGTTCGCAATTGTGCGCCTAATGCTAGACACTGCTCTTTGCGTGCTAAATAAAGTAGGTTTTCCCCCTCATTCATAATCGCTGCACCACCTGTAGGCATCTCAAACACCTGTTCTTTGCTACTTGTCCAGGTAATAGCGTATTTTTCTTCAACTTCTGCTTTGGTTAGTAAACCTCCTGTACTGCCACCAAACTTGGGCAATTTTCCAGAAAGCTCGATTTGTTCTGCCATGCTAAATAAAAATCCTCAATTTAAAGGTATTTACGGCATCCTATCATCCGCTTTGTAGCAATATTAGGAGTACGTCAAAAACTGTAACAAACTTACAGTAGGAGTAAATAAAGGCTATAAGCCTTCTATTTTAGATCTTGTAGAGTTTAAGAGGTGCTCCTCCTTGAGCCGAGGTCGTATATAGTCCTCGAAATGATTGTCGAGGGAGTAGGTTAGTTTTATTGCGTTTTATTACTTTTTATTACTTTCTTCTCTTTTGTCTGGTATTCGCTGGCTCTAGATGCTGATGCCTGAGATTGATTTTGGGTCGCCTTGATCGGAATCGTAAAATGAAAGACGCTACCTCGATCCTTTCCTGGAGACTCTGCCCAAATTTCTCCGCCCCAATTTTTAACTACCTGTCGGCAAATAGCTAATCCTAATCCTGTCCCCCCAGCACTACGTCTTAAAGCACCTTCTTCTTGATAAAAGCGATCAAAAACAGTTTCCAGACTGTCAGTTTCAATACCTCTTCCTGTATCAGAAACCGTCACCTCTAGAATTTTTCCGCCGTTGGTTTTTACTGCGATCGCAATTTTGCCATCAGCTTGGGTAAATTTACAGGCATTATCTAAGAGTTTTGCTAATACTTCTACTAACCATTCCCCATCTATCTGCACCAAAGGTAAGTCTTCGGGCATAGTTAAATTGTTGATTTGAGGCATGGATTTTTCTAGATTACGAGCCTTGACGTTACTAATTGCCAGGTCAATACATTCTGTGAGGGAGAGGGTTTCAATATTCCATTCCACCCCACCTCCTTCTAGACGAGAAAGGGTGAGAAAGTCTTGGACTAAATTACGCATCCTTTCTGCATCTCCCAGGGCAGTATCGAGCATGATTTGACTTAATTCTGATGCCATATCAGGTTCACTAGCCAAGCTTTCCAGACAGATTTGAATTGTGGACAAGGGAGTACGGAGTTCGTGACCCACAATTGCCACTAAATTGGAACGAGTGCGATCTAAAGCTTCTAGCTGTTGATTGAGGTCTTCTAAATCAGCATAGGCTTCTGCTTGAATTAAAGCGACTCCGACCTGGGTAGCGATCGCATCTACTAAAGCAATATCATCAGGTTTCCAGGCGATCGGTTCAGGTTCACAATGATGTAATTCCATCACCCCAAGAAGTCTACCATGATAAAAGATCGGCACTAATAGCCAAGAAGAAATAGAGTAATTTTGAATTAAGTTTTGGAAAAACTCTCCTGTCCCCTTGTCCCAAGCTAGCTGATGTAGTCGCTCATCTTCTAGAGTATTGTCAACACTAATCGTCTCAGTGGTAGCGAGGGCTTCTTCAAACAAAGGGTTATTAGCTAATTGCCATGAGTGACCCCTAACAGATTTAATCCCAGGGCTGATAAACTCTCGATCTATAGTGGCGACAGTATCATTTTCACGACAACGATAGATAATACAACGACAAACACCGACACCTTCTCCTAATTTCTGGACGGCTACCTGTAGGATTTGTTTGGTATTGAGGGATCTTCTCACCGCATCAGTCACAGAATTCAACAGTTGTTCTTTCTGTTGTTTGATTGCTAAGGATTTGTTGGCTTTTAACAGTTTGTATTGACCAGCCTGAAGATAAGTAACCAATCTTTGTACAAAAGGATCGGGATTGGTGAGAGGGGACTTGATTTGGGATGCCTTGGCGATCGATTTTGACTTGGGAGCTAAATACAAACGATGAGCCTTACGAATTTTGTTCGCTAATTCTGGGCGATAAAGAGCAATCCGCTCTAGCATAATTTTACCTGCCGCCATAGTTACAGAGCGATCAAATGTCCAAATTCCCTCAAAACGACGATTTGTATCCATGACTGCGCCGTATTTATTATCTGAAGGAGGAACGTTGTGTTCACGACAGATGAGACAACTAGCGTAATGCTGTCCAATAATTACTAAATGCCACTCCTGAGCTAAAGCATCATCGGATTCAAAGGCAATAGTTTCATAGTCGATGGAACTGTTACTAAAGCTGGTTTCTGGAGCAGCCAAAATATATACCTGGTCAGATTTGTTGGCAATACGTTTATAGCGATGAGATTCTTGACGATAGAAACGTTCTCGTTGAAAACTGGCAATTACCAGAGGGGTATCAGAATCGTTTAATACCAAATCCTCCATAGCGTGAGACAACGCTGTTAGAGAAGATTTAAAGTACATTTGCGGTCGCCAATCCTTGCAATCATCTAGTAATTGTTGCACCACGGATTTAGAAATGCTCATCTATATAAAAGTCTTTTATTAAAAAACATCCCCATCAAGATTATGGTAACTTCACCAGCGGTCAGGCAACAGATGCAAGACGAAGCGTCCTTATATAAATATCCTACAAAAAACTGGTAACATTGCGGCGATTAACAATCACAATTCGCAACAATGATCATAATTGGCAAAAGCTAAAATACCATTCGCAACAATGATCATAATTGGCAAAAGCTAAAATACCATCTAGACTAATGCTTGTTGCTGAGAGACTCTGTCGTAGAACGACAGGGCTGACTCACCGTTGGTAAATATCTTTGCAAATTCTCTGTAAATTTTAGTATGTCTGACCGTTTTACCTCAACCTTAACCAAACTTACCACTACCTTTCTCTTGGGGATTGGCGTTGTCGCTACTGGGGGGGCGATCTTTTCTCCAGCAAAAGCTTTAGAAGTTAAGATTTCACCTCAATCACCTCAATTGGGAGATACGATTTCGGTGCTAGTTACTACCGATAATCTTAACATTCCTTCTAGTGTCACGGTTAATCAGAAAAATTATCCCCTCTTTGAAAGCAATGGTAATTATCGTGCTTTTATTCCCACCTCTCCCCTGAATCCTCCTGGAAAAATGACGATTACGGTTAAAGGAGACAACAAAACTAGCAATATTGGTGTCTGGTTAAAAAACCGAGCTTTTCCCATTCAAAGAATTTGGCTTAGTGGCAAAGCATCTCGTCCCGCAACACAATTGGAATTAGATCAGGTATCAACATTTAAAAAGTTAGTTACTCCTCAAAAATTATGGCAGGGTTCTTTTCTCAGACCTAATGCTAATCGGGTTTCTACTGGTTTTGGCATCCGCCGTTATTACAATAATGTGTTTGCCCAAGATTATTATCACAAAGGAGTTGACTATGCTGGGGGCTATGGTTCTCCCGTAATTGCTCCCGCAGCAGGTAAAGTTCGCCTAATCGGTAGAGAAGATGGGGGGTTTCATGTTCACGGCAATGTGGTGGGCATCGATCATGGGCAGGGAGTAGTAAGTATTTTTATGCACCTGCAAGATATTGACGTTACAGAAGGAACGATAGTCAAAGCGGGAGAAAGAATAGGTACCATTGGCTCTACAGGTGCTTCGACGGGCCCTCATCTCCATTGGGGATTATATGTAAATGAAGTAGCAGTAGACCCTGTTCCCTGGCGATTTGAGGTCATCGATTAATCTACTCACATCTTTCTCTTTGATCTTTTCCCTTTAACCAGACTCAACAGATTAATTTGTTTCTTAGGATTAATTAATTATGTAATAACTCAGGAGTGAAGCCAATGCCCTGAGTAACCAATTTCTTGGCTAGTTCATAATCCCATTCTGATTCAATGACAGGGTTACTATATTTGTGTCGAGAATTATAGGTTATCTTGTTACCAAAGGATTTAATTAATTCAGCTAGGCTCTCCGAAGCCCCAAAAGGATAAGCTAGAGGTTGATAATATAGACACCCTTGATTGTCTTTCTCTTTTACTAGCACAATGAGTGAATAATAACCATTAAAAATAGCATCTAACATAGATTCAAAATGCCAATTACCAGGGGTTTTGAAAAATGGATGTTTCAGCCTAATTTCAGGCTGGGTTAATTCCCACAATTTCCAATAAATTATGCCTTCTTCACTATTAAAATCGAAAGTATTGGTAAACCAAGCCAAAGCTTCTGGATCTAAATAATCTTTCCATTGATAATCATCAACTGGATCTTGATAATTCAATTTTTCTTGTTTTTGTTCTAAACAGATGTCTTGGGCAGAGTTATCTTTTACTTCTTTTAACCTCATGAACATTTTTTGTAAATGCTCAAATCTTACTAAATTATTAAACTCAAATTCAATATAGGAATAGGTGTCTTTCATCTAAATAATTTGATCGGGCAAATAAAGTTTAGTTATATAAAACACAATCTCGTATTTTATCAAGAAACTACCCTGTTGGGACAAGCCATGAATAATCAAGCAGCTCAACCAGTCATCAAATATCAAAAATATTGACCATTGGAAGATGGTAGATTGGTGAATGATTCGGTCAAAGATCAGGTCGCTTAATTTAATCTTTATTAAGGAGATTTTAATGACACTCTCAAAAATTAACGGCACAGTAAAGAGGTTAAGTGTTTAACTATATTTCCCTCAAGCAATAGCGATTATTAATACTTATTCATAATATTTGACAAATAATGCCTTCCCATCAACGATTGTCATTAGGAGCAATGACATGAAATAATCAGGTTTGGCATAATTAAGTCTAATTAGTTCGTGTTCAAGCTAAAGTAACCAGTAATCAATAATTAGTTGCTTTACAATTTGTAACTAAATACCTGCAAAGTTTAGAGAATTTAAGCCAATGGTCTCTGCCACTGTTAAAGTACCCAACCTCGATCTATCTCAAGTTAATCAACAATTAGAAAATGCGGAAGCATCATCTCTTGTGGAATGGAGTGCTGAAACCTTCGGGAATGGCTTAGTTATGAGTACCAGTTTTGGTATCCAATCCGCAGTCATGCTGCACTTAGTAACTAGAGTTAAACCAAAGATTCCTGTAATTTGGGTCGATACTGGTTATTTACCTGCTGAAACCTATAAATTTGCCAGGACTCTAACTAAAAGACTCAAGCTTAATCTTAAGATCTATCAATCACCATTTTCTCCTGCGCGGATGGAGGCTCTATTCGGGAAACTCTGGGAACAAGATGATATGGAATCTCTCAATCGCTACGATCAGATTCGTAAGGTTGAACCAATGCAGCGAGCGTTGGAAGAGTTAAACGCTACGGCTTGGTTAGCAGGGCTGCGGCGAAATCAAACTGACCATCGCCAAAGTTTAAGCCGAATTGATAAACAGGATGACCTTTACAAAATTTATCCGATCTTAGATTGGCATCCTCGGGATATCTATCAATACCTTACGGCTTATGACTTGCCCTATCATCCATTTTTCGATCTCGGTTATGTTTCTATCGGAGACTGGCATTCTAGCCGTCCTCTAACTGCTGATGATAATAATGGCAGAGACACCCGTTTTCGTGGGTTAAAGCAAGAATGTGGTTTACACTTACCCCAGACTCCAGAGGAAGAAGAAAGTCTCGATTCTAGTTTTCTTTAATAATAAGTAATAACCAGAGAATTCCTGGTGGCATTAAATCATGTCAAAAAAAGCATCATCTAATTCATAGCCAAACAACTGCGCCATTGAGTTCAAACGTGATCGCTCGGGGATTTCTTGCTCTTTTAGCCAATCTGACAAGATAAAGATCTTATTCATCACGAAAATTTCTAAAGCCTCAGGATTAAAGATAATACCCTCACTACGATTGAATTGGTGAGGTACTAACATTGCTCCATAGCGAGCTAATTCTCCTGCTTTCCAATCCAAGAGAAATGGTAGCCAAGGATAAACTGTATCAAGACGGACAAACCACAATCTAATTTCTGGGATCTCTGATAGCTCGCGGGGATCATCATCCCCTCTCGGAAAATCTATGACAAACTGGAGCTGCTGCTCATAGTCAACAATGTTCTGCTCCAGCAAGGGGTTGAGCTGATTTTTGGCGATCGTTAAATCTAAAGATGCGATCGCTTTGGTATCTAAAACTAATTTTAAAGTCACAACAAATATTACAGAGATAGAGAGAAATCAAGAAATTTATTAAGCTAAAATTAACCTTACAAGTTTTTAAATTAGACAGATATAAA
>CALLPS010000253.1 GCA_938015355.1 uncultured Pleurocapsa sp. | reverse complement strand
CAGTTGGTTCGTTAGGAATTATGTCAAAGATATTGCTAATATCATCGGTAATTGCGGGTTCAGTTTCTTGGACAAATTCTGCCTCTGGATTTTCATCCTTCAAAGTGCCGAAGACATCTTCTGCTAAAGGTTCCCCTGCGGGAAGCTCTGACCAGAGATTGTCTTGATCTAAAGCCGTTTCTTCAGACTCAGTTGGTTCGTTAGGAATTATGTCAAAGATATTGCTAATATCATCGGTAATTGCGGGTTCAGTTTCTTGGACAAATTTTGCCTCTGGATTTTCATCCTTCAAAGTGCCGAAGACATCTTCTGCTAAAGGTTCCCCTGCTGGAATATCTGACCAGAGATTGTCTTGATCCAAAGCTGTTTCTTCAGACTCAGTTGTTTCCTGAAGAGGAGCTTGCTTGTTGAGAATTGTGCCAAAGATATCGCTAATATCATCGGTAATTGCAGGTTCAGTTTCTTGGACAAATTCTGCCTCTGGATTTTCATCCTTCAAAGTGCCGAAGACATCTTCTGCTGAAGCTTCCCCTGCTGGAATATCAGACCAGAGATGATCCTGATCTAAAGCCGTTTCTTCAAAAGCACTATCAAATTCCAGGGTACTAAGATTCGAGTCTTCTGAACTTGTAGCTTGAGCTAATGCCCTCAAGGTAGAAGAAACCGAACCTCCTTGAGTGCGATCGCCTGCTAAAATCTGATCTTTAGCGATCATACAGTCGGCAACTGTAGCATTAATAATTTCGATCGCACTCTGAGGATTTTGAGCCAATGCTGTTTGGGCTGTTTGCACAATCTCACTAAACCCTGGCAAGTTAAATAGCTCGGCAAAACCAGCGAAAACTTCTAACTGTCCCTGCAATTCCTCTGCTGGATTATAACTGGCAGCATTGGTCGCCACTGTTGTCAGGTGTTCTAAAGCCTGAACTACGTCTACTTCAAAGATCGAGGAAACAATATCTACTCCCAAATCATTGGAACTGGGAATATAATTATCAGCATTTTTAAGAGCATCTTCCAAGCGAACTTCTAAAGCAGCAAATACGGGTTCAGCATTTAATAGAGCAGTTTCTTCATCAAAAGTACCTGCCTCAATTTGCTCTGTGAGGGGACGGGAAAGACAATCATATCCCTGAAGTAACAAACCTTCCAATTCTGCATCAAACTCAACCTCATCACTGTAAAGTGCCTTAAAAAAATCTTCTAGACGATGAGCTAATAATTCAATCCCACTCAATTCCACACTAGCAGCACCACCTTTAATAGAATGGGCGGCTCGCATCAATTCATGTACCTTAGGAGTGCTATGGTCTTGGCGCAGGTCAAGTAGACCTGTTTCTAGAACTTGCAATAGCTCCTGGGCTTCTTCGATAAAAAATTGATACGCTTGATCGCGGATATCGGGGTTGAGTGACATGGTTTAAGTATGGTTGGCAATTGATTAGCAGAGTAAATGGGGACTAAGTTTTAAATTTAGCGATGCCTAGTTGAAGTTTTTCAGCGACTACAGATAAATGTCTAATTGAAGTAGTTAATTCCGTTGCTGACTGAGAATTATTTTCGGCGATCGCTACAACATCAACAATGGTTTGACTAACCTCGGCAGTTGTTGCGGATTGCTGTTGAGTTGCCTGGGTAATTGAACCAACCAAATTACTAATCTCACTACTCACTTGACTGACATGAGTCAAGCTTTGACGAGTCTGTTGCACTAGTTCGCTACCTGAGGCAATTTGCTGTGCACCCTTATTCATTGCGTCTACCACTTCGCTAGTTTCTAGCTGAATTTTAGTCACTAAAGTTTCAATTTCGGCTGTAGCTTCAGCAGATTGAGTAGCGAGGGATCTAACTTCATCAGCAATTACGGCAAAGCCTTTTCCTTGCTCTCCTGCCCGCGCCGCTTCAATCGAGGCTTTTAAGGCTAAGAGGTGGGTTTGAGCTGCAAAACGGCTAATCAGGTTTACTGCCTGAGAAATTTCTTGAGAAGATTCTCCTAGTTTCTCCGCTTTGAAGGCTGTTTGGGTGACGGTATTTTGCACCGTATTAATTTCGGCAACGGTGCGATTCATCGCTTTATCTCCGTTGTCGATGGTCACAGTTGCTTGTTTAACAAAATCCTCTGTTTGATTTGCCTGAGTTGCCACCAGATTGATCGACTGTTCCATGTCTTTGATCTGTACCAACATATGATTAATTCTGGTTGCCTGAATCACAGTTTTCTCTGCCAGAGATTGAACAGCCAGGTCATTAGCAGTAGTATTAGTTTGCACTTCCAACGCTGCTATTTTTGTTTGATTAACCAGTTTCTGGAGGCTCTCGATAGTTGAATTATAAGAGTCGGCAATAGTACCAATTTCGTCCTCAGTTACCTTGGCTCGAATGGTTAAGTCCCCCTCAGAGACATCGTATACTTCTTGCAACAAGCTCAAAGCTCGGCTTTGCATCGCTGCTTGAGCAGATTTTGCTGTGGTTTCGGCTATTCGCTGCTGTTCTAATAGCTCTAAGCGGGTAGCGGCAAAACCAACTTGACTAGCAATCTGAGTCAGAAACTTAATCTCTGACTCTTGCCAAGGATAGGAGTTAGAGGATTTATGAACCATCAATAATCCATCTAGTTTCCCTTCTATGACTACAGGAGCAATTAAACAAGATTTGACTGACAAAGATGTGAGATATTTTTTTAGAGACTGAGGTAAATCCCCTTGAGTAACATTGTTGATTGCTGCTATCTCCTGAAGATACTGCTGCTCTTGGCTATGATATGGGGCAAACCAGTCAGAATTTAAATCCGTATGATAAATTGCGGTCAGCCCTGGCGCGACCGATTCAGCGATAACTTTTCCCGTCCCTGTCTGGTCGAACTGGCAATAGACGACTCTCTCTGGGTTAAGAATTTGATAGCCTTCTCCTACGGCAGCATCAAAGATATCTGCTTGATCGACAGCATTTGCTAGCTGTAAAGTGATGTTCTTCAGACTTTCTGACTGTTGAGCAATTAAAGTTTGAGTTTGAACGAAGCTAGCTAATTGAGCTGCCATCCGATTAATATCGTCTCCCAACTGAGCAATTTCGTCTGCTCCCTTAATTTGGACTCTAGTCTCAAAATCTCCGCGACCAATTTTCTGTACTACTTTTGCTGCCTGTAAGAGAGGGCTTAGGAGTCGATTTGCCAGAGAAGAAGCGATCGCCCCTACTCCCAGGGCTACCAAACCTGTACCCAGCAAAAATACGAATCTGAGTTGCTTTTGGGGAGCAAAAACGATTGCCGTATCTGTCGCCATAATTGCTTGCCAGTTGAGGGTGGGTAAACCCGCAACAGTTTTGGCAGGGGCATAGGTTAAAAACTGTTCCTGATCGCTGTTGATATTGATCGCGGTGTCAGTTGCCAAACTAGAACTTTGTAGTAATTCATCGATACCCTGAAAAATATTGCCAGCTTTAATCGCCTCATAATCAAAAGTTTTTTCAGTGATGTCAGAATTATCACTCTTCGTTTTAACAACATATTCTCCAGCAGAGCCGAGAAAAACCTCTCCTTGATTATTTAGTAAATAATATTGACCACCTTCCGTCGTATAGTCTTGAAGCAAGTTTTTCAAAACCTCAACAGGTATTCTGGCTCGAACGAAACCAATAATTGCTCCTGTGGTCTTGTCTTTAATAGGAGATGCGGTATAAACGCTAAACACACCAGAACTCGTTGAAATCCTGGGCTGACTAATTACTGCTCCATCAGCTTGGATGGCAGCTTGAATATAACTACGATTAAGATGATTCCCCAAAACTTTTCCGTCAGTTTGGGCAATTAAGTCACCTTGAGCATCAAAGACAGCAATGCTGTTATAGATACCGTAAGCATCTTGAATCTTCTGGAGAGCGGCAGATTTATCGGTGATTGTCGCAATATCCCGTAGCTGAGAATTAGTAAAAATCGGCAGAGTCGCCATCATCTCAATGTCATTAAAGCGATCGCCCATAAAGACATTCACCTGATTTTGCAGGTCAGAAACCAGAGTTTTTCTGAGGGTGGAACTCTGTTGTTCCATCGAGTTGGCAGCAAAATAGTATGCCACTGAGCCAATCACCAGAGTGGGAATTGTGCTAATGGCGATCGCTAGCACCGTTGTCTTGAACCGAATACTTTGCCGTTGCCACCAAGATCCAGTAGGAGACAAGTTACCCTGAAATACTTGGTCTGGGGACAGTTCTATATAGTTATGGTGGTTATAGTGAGCAGGATTCGTCATAAAAATCTCAATAGAATTATGCGTAAATGCTTTAAATAATTGAATTAGCTAACTTTGAACTTCGCCACACTGTTCTGTAGCTGCTGTGCCACCGTAAGTAAATCTTGGAAAGACGCTGATACTTCTCCTGCTTCGGTTGCAGTCTTACTCGAAATGGCAGCGACCTGTACCATCGTTTGACTAACTACCTCCGAGTCTTCAGACTGCTCGACTGTGGCAGCAGCAATTTCTCCCACAAGCTGATTGATTTCTTGACTTACATCAGCAATTTGAATCAGAGAAACGCGAGTCTTATCGACTAATTTAGTCCCTGCCACAACCTGCTCTGTACCTGCTTCCATCGCTGCCACTACTTCGTTGGTTTCTGTCTGAATCTCTGCTACCAAAGCCTCAATTTCTGCCGTGGCTTCAGCAGATTGACGAGCCAGTGAGCGCACTTCCTCTGCTACCACCGCGAAACCCCTTCCTTCTTCTCCCGCATGAGCTGCCTCAATCGAAGCATTGAGAGCCAAGAGATTAGTCTGGTCGGCAAAGTTACTAATTACATTCACTACCTTAGAAATCTTTTGTGATGATTCCCCAAGACGCTTGACTTTCTTCGCTGTAGCGGCAACCGTGTCCCGTATTTCTTGGAAACCCTCCACCGTCTGATTCATTGCCTCATCTCCCGCCTTAACTGTTGTGGCGGCTTTAAGCATTGCGGCTTCCGCTGCCTTGGCATTATTTGCCACAGCCTGGATAGAATCAGTGATGTCCTGAATCCGCTCTAATGCGCCATTAATCTCTTGGGTTTGTGCCGAGGCTCCTGTCGATAGTTCCTTGATTGAGAGGTCTTTTTCGCTGGTAGTGGTGGATACCTGAAGTGCCGCAGTTTTTACCTGAGCTACTAGTTTACGGAGACTCTCAATGGTCGCATTGTAAGAATCTCCAATAGTGCCAATTTCATCTTCTTGTACTTTTACCCGTACCGTTAAATCTCCCTGGCTCACAGGGTCTACTTCCATCAACAATTCCAAGGCTCGACGCTGGAGATTTTCCTTCGCTGCTCTTTCTTGCTGCTGTGCCTGCTGCTGTTGTTCGATTAGTTCGATTTTTTCGATTGTCCTGCCTACTTGCTCGGCAATCTGAGACAATAAACTGATTTCATCTTCTTGCCAAGCCCGAGGTTCACTACATTGATGAGCAATCAGTAATCCTGCTAATTTATCTGCGATCACTACAGGAGTTACTAAACTGGCTACTACGGCGAAGGGCTCTAACATTTTTAAATGACAGTCATGCAAACCTTCCTGGTAGATGTTAGAAATCGCCTTGGTTTGTCCCTGTTGGTATTTTTCGGCATAGCCTTCTGCAAAACAAGGATCGTTAATTTCTGCTCCTAAAGCGGTCGGAAATTTATCATCTACTGCTTCGGCAATGATTTTACCTTGCCCATTATCATCAAAACGATGGTAAATTACTCGATCAGCACGTAATACGCTACGACTACTTTCTACTGCCGTTTGCAAAATCTCAGACACATTAGCTGCTTGGGAGATCTTAAAACTAATTTCTTGGAGTAAACGAGAACGCTCGGCATCTTGCTTGAGACGAGCTTCGTTGATTTCGATGGAGTCTGCCAAAATATTGAAAGTACTGCCGAGGAGTCCAACTTCGTCCTGAGTATTAATTTCGGCTCGCACTGTTAAATTCCCTTCAGAAAAATCTTGAGCTACTTTTTGCAGCGTTTGAATCGGTTCGGCGATCGCTTTACCGAGAATCCGACTGAGATAAATGATCAAGATTAAAATCACTAAAGACAATACAGATTGAGCGATAAAACTGTTTTTGATTACATTATTGAGGGATTTGACCGAACTACCATGAACTAAAACTCCCACAGTCCCCTGACTATCGGTAATGGTTTGAGCCGCCAAGGCATACTTATTTTCTTCAATCGTCGCGACTCGATTAACTATCGTGCCATTATTGGCAATCGCCCGCTCAAGGATCTGGTCGTTGGAAAGTCCTAAATTAGGGTTGGTAGCTCCAGCTAAATTCACTGAAGATGATGCTAAAGCAAGCTCCCCGTTTTCCTGACGTAAATAAATCGCGCTATAGTCTTCCTTCCCCGTAAAGGCAATAATAGTTTCCGATAAAGCTGGCAGATTATCGTTGA
>CALLPS010000252.1 GCA_938015355.1 uncultured Pleurocapsa sp. | reverse complement strand
ACAAATTCTCCTTGATTGACACATTGGTTGGTTGAGATATCAAAAACTATTCCTGATGTTTCAGCATAAATACTAATTATTTTCGGAGTAGTTTCTTGTTTATTAAAACTAAGAAGTTGATAGATCTGATCTCCTGAATTCACTTTAGTTTTCAACGGCAACCTAGACTGTACCATCCCACCTGTGGGGGCGTAGTAGCTATTTATTTTGTGTTTTGAAATTAAGGTAACTTCGATGGTGTCAACTTCCTCAGATAGAGACAGCATTTGCTTATGAGCTAAATAGTTTTTAATACCTGCAAATCCTTTCTTTACAGAATTAGGATTCATTGCCATTCCTGCACCCAATTCTAATGTCCAAGATTCGATGTCAAATTTGATATCTTTGCCCAAATTTGCCAACTCTTTTTCTAAAGCGAGCCAAGGTTTTAAAAATGCCTCATCAAAAGCATCACCGTCATACTCATCCATCAGAATGCCATAGTCTAATAGTAAATATTTAGTACTGTCACTTCTTTCCCTAAAACCAAAAGTATAATCGATCGCCTGATTACTAGAGCTATGAATATCAATGATGTAATCGGCATCTAAACACAATGATTGTAACTGATAACGATATTGCTGACTTAGAGGCACACTACGAGGGCGATTAATCCGCTCCCCTTCATTCTCCCAGGCTTGCTTAATTTTCGCTAAATAATTACGACGGATAGTTTCAGGGGGATTATCTAATTGAGATTGGACAAATTCAGTTAAATCCGAAACATCTGGTTCATATTCCCAAAAAATACGATTCCAGTTTTTACCGTCATAGCTATTAAATCTGCCCGTAGCAAAAAAATGCGATCGCTGGTTGACTCCCAAAGGATTACATACAGGCACTAACCAAATCTCTCCCCGCAACTGAGACTGATCCAAAGTCATGAGATATTCAATTAGCTGCTGAATCACCCCATTGCCGACAATTTCTGCACCGTGGAGGTTTGCCTGAATATAGGCTTTCTTGCCAGGGATATCGCCGATAAATTTGTATACCTGTAAAGATAAAATATCCCCAGAAGCCAGCTTGTATAAATCGATAGTTGAAATTTGAGGAATCATGAATATCTAAAACTATATCTAGAAGAAATAATGAGTAATCGTAGAGACATAGCATGCTACGTCTGTACAGGAGTAAGGAGTTTTGCTTCTAGAGAGATTTGGTTGAACTATATGAACAGGATTAAGTATTAATAACTAGTAAATCTTATGCAGCAAGATAATAGTAGAATGCCTCGTCGGATCTTGATTACTGGGGGAGCAGGTTTTATTGGCTCAAACTTTGTCTATCACTGGTGTCAAAGTTACCCAGATGATCGTGTCGTAGTCTTAGATGCTTTGACCTATGCGGGAAACAGAAATACTTTAGCTAGTTTAGAAGCCAAGTCTGCTATAGAATTTGTTCGAGGGGATATTTGCGATCGCACTTTAGTCGATAATATCTTAGAGTCGGAAAATATTGATACGGTGGCTCACTTTGCTGCTGAATCCCATGTAGACCGTTCTATTATTGGCCCCGCAGCATTTGTCCAGACTAATGTGGTGGGAACATTCACTTTATTAGAAGCTTTTCGTCAACGTTGGAATCAAAGAGATCAGCCAGAATCAGACCGTTTTTTACATGTCTCTACCGACGAAGTTTATGGCAGCCTAGAAGTGGATGATCCTGCCTTTACCGAAACCACCCCCTATACACCAAATAGTCCCTATTCCGCATCAAAAGCAGGTAGCGATCACCTGGCGCGGGCATATTTTCATACTTACGGTATGCCGACGATGATTACTAACTGTTCTAATAATTATGGCCCTTATCACTTCCCAGAAAAGCTTATTCCCCTGATGTGTATCAATATCCTGTTGGGAAAACCCTTACCTGTATATGGTGATGGGCAAAATATTCGAGACTGGTTATATGTCGAAGATCACTGTCGGGCATTAGATGTGGTCATAAATCGTGGTGCGCCAGGAGAAACCTATAACGTCGGTGGTAATAACGAAGTCAAAAATCTTGATCTGGTAGAACAAATATGTGAACTAATGGACGAATTAGCCCCAGATCTCCCTGTAAGTCCCTCAAAAGACCTGATTACCTTTGTCAAAGATCGGGCAGGACATGATCGCCGTTATGCGATCGATGCTAGTAAAATTGAGAGAGAGTTGGGATGGAGTCCCCAAGAAACTGTAGAGGGTGGTTTGCGTCGTACTGTGGAATGGTATTTAGCCAATAAAGACTGGTGGCAACCATTGCTGAGTGATGAGTATAAAAATTATTACGAGAAAGTTTATTCCTGAGTGTATAACGTTCTTAACTCTTAGCTAATATACGGCGATAATTTAAATAGAGGTTAAAACTAAACTCTTAACTAAGATAGATTTAGTTACTCTTTTACTTACAAAATGGTTGTTATACTAAATCCGATTCATATAAGTTACTTTCACAAACAAGTAAAAACTTCTTTAAGTCCCCCAGAATTGGGGGATTTAGGGGGCGAGACAAGAGTAACCTCCACGGACAGGATTTAGTATTACTACGCGTCGAAAATTTACTATAGATGAATACCATCAGTTAGTAGATCTGGGATTTTTTACGGAAAATGACAGAATTGAACTGATCAGAGGAGAGATCATTGAAATGGCACCGAAAAGAACTCCTCTCTCAGTTTGTAACTCAATATTATTTGGCGAACTATATAGACGAATATACGATCAAGCTAATGTTAGAGGGCAAGAACCAATTACTCTTCCTTCAAATAGTGAACCCGAACCTGATGTAGTTATTGCTAAGAAAAAAGCCGATAATTATCTATCGGCTCATCCAACTGTAGAAGATATTATATTAGTCATCGAAATATCTGACTCTACTCTTAAATATGATCAAGAAACTAAATTACCTCTTTATGCAGAAGCAGGAATTAATAATTATTGGATTGTTAATTTAGTCGATAATCGCTTAGAGGTTTATAGTAATTGTTTTTCTGATAGTAAAGGTCAATTCGGCTATAGGAATAAAAGTATTTTTTTGCCTGACGAAACAATAAATCTCCCCTTTTTTACTCAAGTTGATTTCAGGTTAAGCTCAATTTTTCCATCTTTAGCAGATTAGTCTAATTTGAGTAGAAGTTATCCAAATTATATGTAAATATAGGACAGTTTATATTTTAAATATGTTTTAGTTTTAATTACTCAAAATCATGACTTTAAAAGTTAAAAATCATTTTGTTCCTCGCTGTTATCTTAAAAATTTCTCTAAAGATGGAAACAAAATATGGAATTATGAACTTTTAGTACCTAACAGTAAATTTCCAGAATGGAAACTTAGTCCAATAATTAACAAAGCTTACCGAAAATATCTTTATATCAGTACTTAGGTAGAGAAACCTGGATATTTCAGATTAAACATCTACTTACAAATACTTTTAAAATCTTAAACCAGCATAGATGGACAATACTTTGTCCCCCACAAAATATGTCTTGGGTTACTAGTGACAATCCAGTAATCCAACTAAATTGCAATGATTATAATGACTATAATTTATCTGGTGCATGGGGTACTAAAGGCACATATCTAATTCTGCCTCTTAGTCCTAAACATTTACTGTATACTCAAGTCGGCAAGAAAGTGCCTCTGAAGGGAACAAAATTACCTTTACATCAATTTAAATTTCTTCAAAAAATAATTGCAGAAAACGCTCATAGAACTATTTTTGCTGACCAAGAAAATATAGAAATCAATAAGTTTAGAAAACGAGAAGTAAATTTAGAAAAATACAACCATGAACGACAAGAATGGGATAACTGGCATAAAGCACAAACAATTGCCGAATTAGATTTTGCTTAATACTATTGAGCAAGAAACAATCAACAGTATTTTTATACTTATCTAACTCACATTAAACGAAAGATAATGTACCATCCCCCGAAATTACCTGACCAATACGGGAAGCAGTAATATTCTGAGAATCAAACCAATCTAAAGCAGATTTAGCTTCTTCAGAAGGCACAATTACAACAAAGCCAATGCCCATATTAAAAGTATTAAACATTGCTGATTGCTCTACTTTTCCCGCTTCTGCTAACCAGTTGAAAATGGGTGAAATTGTCCAGCTACCAAGTTTTACTTCGATTGATTGACCCTGACTTAAACAACGGGGTAAGTTTTCTGGTAAACCGCCACCAGTAATATGTGCCATGCTATGAACTTTCGTACCCGTGGCTAAGAAATCTAAAATTGTCTTAACATAGATTTCAGTCGGGGTAATTAACTCCTCTCCTAAACTATTACCATTAAGCATGGCTGGGGTATCTGACCAAGAATAACCCCCTGTCTCAATAATTTTCCGTACTAGACTAAAACCATTACTATGTACTCCTGCACTAGCTAGTCCAATTGCCACATCCCCAATCTGTACTTGTGAGCCATTAAGAAGCTTACTTTTTTCCACTACCCCGACACAAAATCCAGCTAAATCATATTCTCCTAGCTGATAGAATCCTGGCATCTCTGCCGTTTCTCCCCCCAAAAGAGCGCAACCACTGAGACGACATCCTTGAGCGATTCCTGCTACAACTTCCGCTAATTGTTTCGGGTTAAGTTTTCCTGTCGCTAAATAATCTAAAAAGAAAAGCGGCTCGGCACCAGAAGTCAGAATATCGTTAACGCACATCGCTACTAAATCAATCCCTACAGTGTCGTGACGATTAATCTCCTGAGCAATTTTCAGCTTGGTGCCAACACCATCTGTCCCCGAAACCAAAACGGGCTGTTGATAGCCTGATGGCATCTCAAAACAACCACCAAATCCTCCTAAACCACCTAAAACCTCTGGTCGGCTTGTGCTTTCAACATCTTGACGTATTTGATTGACGAAAGAGCGTCCTGCTTCTACATCAACACCAGCCTCTTTATAGTCCATAAGTATGTTTGCCTAACAAAAAATAACTACTATGCGTAGTATGCAATATTAATTTGAATATTTTTTCGATTTAGCTAAATGTAGCCCAGGATAGATATCGCCATCTTTAGCTGATATGACAATAGTTTAAAACAGTTTACAACTATTCCCAGTCTGAATTTTAGTCAACCAATAATTCTCTAGTTATTTTACTGATTTTTGTACTATTTAAAGTCATGATGGCAGAAATCATCATTTTTGTTAGCTAAAACTTTATGCTTATTTTGGTTTGATTTAGGTATTTCCTCAATTTTCTACCGAACTTGTCAACCTTAAAATTGAGACAAGTATAAAAACTTAAGTTAAAAACATTTATCTAAATATCTCGAAATAAAAAAACATGATTATTAATTATTTTAAAAACATCAATTTTATTAGCCTCACAATTATGTTCACTATGGTTAATCTGGGATTAAATAGTTCCCTAGTTGAAGCAAAACCAGACAACAAGATGGACAAGTCGGTGTTTAAACTATCCTTCTTGGAGCATACTGACAATCAATCTTTGAATCAAAACCTGCTGATGCCTGGTAATTTGTCTGAACAAATAGAGCAAATTAGCTTTAAGCAAGATGATTTTGAACTATCCAACAGAGAACAAACAATTCCCCTACAGGATAAAACTCTAATCGCTAGTTCTTTTAGTGGTCAAGCATCTTGGTATGGCCCTGGTTTTCATGGTCGTCTGACGGCAAATGGAGAAAGATATAATCAGAACGCAATGACCGCAGCTCATCCAAGTTTGAAATTTGGCACCAGAGTAAAAGTTACTAATCTTAACAATGGTCGTTCGGTTGTGGTCAGAATTAATGATCGAGGTCCTTTTGTCGGAGGTAGAGTGATTGATCTTTCTGCTGCTGCTGCTCGTTCATTAAATATGATTAATTCAGGGGTTGCACCAGTGAAAGTTACTATTTTAAGACGGTAGAGCCGTAGCATGCTACGTCTGTACAGGAGTAATGAGTAATGAGTAATGAGTAAGTATCTCAATTTTGAGTTGCTTGATCGGTAATAATTGATAACTGCTCACTGCTCACTGATAATCATGGCGCTTTTGTTACGAACAATTTCTGAATTACGCTCTCATTTAACTGCTCATCGTCAAGGAAGCAGGGGTAATATTGGTTTAGTGCCGACGATGGGGGCGTTGCACCAGGGGCATTTAAGTTTAATCGAAAGAGCGATCGCCGAAAATGGAATTGTAGTGGTTAGTATCTTTGTTAATCCGCTACAATTTGCCCCAACGGAAGATCTAGGGGATTATCCCCGTCAGCTAGAGCAAGATCTGAAATTTTGTCGAGAGATCGGGGTGGATCTCGTTTTTGCACCTGAACCTAAAGAGCTTAATAGTACAGGGGATACTCAGGCTTTAAATGGCACTACTTCGGTGATTCCACCTCAAAGTATGACCGAGATATTGTGTGGTAAGTATCGTCCTGGTCACTTCACAGGAGTAGCAACAATTGTCAGCAAGCTATTTAATATTATTCAACCAGATAAAGCTTATTTTGGTCAAAAAGATGCCCAACAGCTAGCAATTATCCGTCGTTTGGTCAAGGATTTGAATATTCCTGTGGAAATTGTCCCTTGTCCCATCATTAGAGAGGTATCGGGACTAGCATTAAGCTCCCGCAATCAATATTTATCAACTACGGAAAAAAAACAGGCGGCGGAGATTTATCGAAGTTTGCAATCGGCACAAGTCGCTTTTACTAATGGAGAGTTGAACACTGCTGCTTTAGTTAATTTAGTTAAACGGCAGTTAAATTCAACAGAAGAAGTTAAAATTCAATACGTTGAGCTAGTCGATCCTGTTAGTCTGCAAGCAATTAAACAGATTCATCAGGCTGGATTATTAGCGATCGCAGTTCATCTTGGATCTACTCGTTTAATAGATAATATTGTGTTACAAAAACGTCAGCCCATAGTGGCAATCGATGGCCCAGCAGGGGCGGGAAAATCTACCGTTACTCGCCGTCTGGCACAGGAATTAGGCTTACTTTATTTGGATACGGGGGCAATGTATCGTGCTGTTACTTGGCTAGTTATGGAATCGAGAATTGCTATTGATGAGGAAAAGGCGATCGCAAATTTACTCACAGATCTGGACTTAAAATTAACCTCTCCTGATAGTGCGGAATTACCCACAGTAGTTCATATTAATAACCAAGAAGTAACTAATGCTATTCGTACTCCAGAAGTTACTGCCAACGTATCGGCGATCGCAGCTCAAGCAGCAGTGAGAGCCAAACTAGTATCTATGCAGCAGCAATGGGGAGAACAAGGTGGTTTAATTGCTGAAGGGCGGGATATTGGCACTAATGTCTTTCCTAATGCCGAATTAAAGATATTTTTAACTGCTACTGCCGCAGAAAGAGCTAGAAGGCGGATGCAAGATCTTAAAGATCAAGGTAGAGATGATATTGATGTTAAACAATTAGAACAAGATATCAAAAGCCGAGATGAGCAAGATAGTCAACGAGCGATCGCACCTTTGAAACAAGCTGATGATGCGATCGAATTAATTACCGATAATCTTAGTATTGAAGAAGTAATTGAGAAAATCAGCAAGCTTTACAATCAAATCATCGAAGGATGAATATTAATTGGAAAGAGGGAGAGCCTTTACCAAATGCAGAGAAAGCAAAAATAGATCAATCAAAATTTACCCAGTACTCGATGAAACCAGACAATCCTCAAAATCAGGGGAAATGGATGGGGTTTGCGATGCTAGGTTATCCTGTTGAAACCACAGAAGGTCGTCAAATTGCTGCTCAAGATGTCATTCAGCAACTTTGCAAAGCTTTACCCTATGCAATAGCTTACAGCAGCAAAAATAATACTTATGGGATGAGATTCAAAGTTATGATTACAATAAAAGGATTTAATGATAAATCAGGAAATTTAATTACTATCTGGCAAATTGATCGAGATAAAACTATTCCTAGATTGATTACTAATTGGGTAGAAGTTTACAACTAAAAGAAATCTTAATTATGAAAGCTAAGATTAATGACTCAATTCAAACTATAGTCGATTTCACTAGCGATTTCGACGATCTAATTATTATTAAAGGAACGGTTGGAGCAGTAGTCGAATGTTATCAAAATCCTGAAGGATATGCTGTCGATCTGGCTATCCCTAATCCCAAATTGAACGGTGGTTTTAGTTATGAGAATGTCATTTTGTCTCCAGAACAGTTTCAAGTGATTAGCTCTCAATATCTACATAAATTACCAGTTGAACACTTGTAATCGTTGTTATTATAGTGCGGTGATATTAACTTACTCTCTACTTAAGCAAGCGATCGCACCTTTGAAACAAGCTGATGATGCGATGGAGCTAATTACCGATAATCTTAGTATTGAAGAAGTAATAGCCAAAATCACCGAACTTTACCATCAAATCATCGATTGAGACTAATTGCCCAGGAATTAAGCGGATACTATCAATAAAGAGAGTTAAAGAGAGTACCAAGTTGATCGCCCTTTTCCATGTCGAATTAGTTTTTTCATCTCGATTAATTCGCTAATTCTGGCTTTAATAGTACTGCGACTTGCTTGAGTATAATTTTCAATTTCTCTTGTGGTAATTCTGCCATGC
>CALLPS010000251.1 GCA_938015355.1 uncultured Pleurocapsa sp. | reverse complement strand
TTACCACATCAGACTGTTTTAACTTGGAAACGTAAGTATCAAGAGGAACACCTAAATCTAGTTTTTTGTTCTTAACCTTGATCGCAATTTCCCAAATAGCCATTGAGGGGGTTATGCCATTCTTTTCTTGTTCCATTTTTTCAATGGCAACACCCGCCGTAGCAGAAAATTCCTTCGGGTCGAGACTCCACCAAAGCAATGCACAGGTATCCAAAACAATTTTCAAATCTCATCACCCCATTCTTCTCTGGTAGAAGTTGTAGGGTTCTCAAAATATTTAACCTGTCCTCGCAAATCTTGAAACAATTCCTCGGTTGTAGGTACGTTCTGAAATTTAGATATTTTAGCTACAGGTTTGCCTCGGTCGGTCACAATCACTTCGGTATTTTCTGATTCAACTTCTCTCAGAATTTCGAGAAGCTTACTTTTGAGTTTGCTTTTAGATATTTGCACAGCTTATAACTACAGTCATGACTATAGTTATAGTTTAGCTTAATGAACTTTTTCTCTTTTAAGTTGCGATCACATTTTTGAAAGAACAGTATGAGATCGCAACTGTGGAAGTTAGGATAGTACGTTCTCAAATGTAAAATAAATTCTTGAAATAGTACTATTTTTTGTACTGTTATAAATACTATTGTTCTATAATTTGGGTTTGGTAAATAATAATTGTCCCCGAAATTAAAAACTATGTCTGTGAATTCTCATCTAACAAGTCTAGCAAGCACTCTCGTCTTATCTGAATCAGAAAAGTCCAGTATTTCTACCTCTATCAATACGCTCTCATCTAGGCTGAATGTATACTTTGGCAGTACAGTGAAAGAACATTTTCAATTTGGTTCTAGCACTCGTGGTACTATTCTTACTCGCAAGGCAGATAGTAATTCTGATATAGATTATATGGTTTTATTTGATACCTCTGATGGTCAGAAGAAGCCACAGACTTATCTTGACCGTCTTAGACGTTTCGTAGACGCAAAATACTCTACTTCAGAAATTCGTCAATCACATCCAACAATTGTCTTGTCTTTGAATCATATTAATTTTGAACTAGTTCCAGCAATCTATAACTATGGATATCAAATTCCCTCTCCAGCCTCAGAGTATTTTGAATGGATGAGTACAAACCCTTCTGGCATTAATCAGTCGCTTCAGGATAAAAACAAAAACAACAACTATAAAATCAAACCATTAGTTAGGCTAATAAAGTATTGGAATGCAAGCAAGGGACATCCATTTACTTCATTCTCAATAGAAGAGGATATTATTAGCCGTTCGTTTTGGAGTTGCTCGACTTTGAATGATTACTTTTATGATTTCTGGTCAGGATTTAACTGTACATACGACACACCTCAATACAAAAAAAACATGGTTGATAATGCCAAAGGCTATGCCAAAAAGGCTAAGGAATATGAAGACAGTAATATGCCTATTAGCGCAGAGTCAGAAATTAAAAAAATAGTACCATCTTTATGAGCAACACAAATACAGAAAGAGTTGACGAAATTTCTCAGTATTATAATCCAGTAATAAAACTTGGAAAAATTAGCGAATTCATATTTTGGATTTATATAGTTTTGTCGTTTGTTATTCCATATTCGGCTTCAATATTTGGAGAAACTACAACAGATATTCTTCAAATTTGTTTTCTTCTTCTGGTTTTAGGATATTTTGTTATTTCTCATGTATCAAGCTCATATTATTTTCCACGAGCAGAATTTGGGAGAAGAAAGCAGTTATTATCAAATGCATTAGGAGTACCTATTTCTTCTGATAATACAGAAAAGTATTACAACAATAAATTTGCTCCTTCAATAGAACGTGTTGGTGCAAATACAATGGAAAATGCTCTTTTTAGTGAAGCAATTGCTTCAAAGATGCTAGAAAGAAAGAGAATTGTTATTGTTGTATATCTTGTTGCTTGGTTTCTTGCTCTTATTATTCGTAATAATAGTCTTGAGTTAATTGCTTGGATTACACAGTTAGTTTTTTCTGGTGAAATTCTTGCTGAATGGTTAAAACTTGAAATTTTTCGTTTTCGTTGTAAGCAGATGTATCAAGAGCTTTACGATTATTTTCGGCTTAAATCAGATCAAGATTCTCATAATGGATTTGCAACGGTGTTAAATGCTTTTGCAACTTATGAAGCTGTTAAATCTGATGCTGGAATATTGCTATCAACAAAGGACTTTAATGAGTTGAATCCAACTCTAAGTATAAAGTGGGAAAAAATTTGTCAAAAACTAGATATCTAGACATGAAGTGTGAAGTAGATTGATCGCCTTCCCCGAACTCAGATCGCATCAATATAGTCTAAAACAGAAACAAAAAACAATATTAGTAGAGCGAAAAACTCCGAAAAAATTAGATTTATCAAGCATTTCTGACTTTTGGCTCTGATCTAAAACGGCATCGCCTGATATTTCTGTACTAATTTGTGATCAAAGATTATCTTTTTTGTATCTGCTGAATATTGTTAACTGAGTTGAAGAGAATCCCTAACTTGTTAGTTAGATAAAATACTTTCCGTACTTGTTTTGATCATTGCTACCAACTCATCAGACATATATTGATAGTCATCGGGAATATCCAGAACAATAATTGGAGGTATATCCAAATATCGATATTGGTTAGCGATCGCCTTTTTGTGTTTATTTTCCATAACTAAAATTAAATCAGCCCAATTCAGATCCCTTTCAGAAATACGTCTTCTGGCACTAGCGCTTGTTCCCGCCGATCGCACTTTGACTCTAGAATCATGACGATATATCGCTTCTGCGGTGGGGCTGCGCCATTTGTTTTTAGAACAGACAAATAGAAGATTAACTGTCAAAATCAACCTGCGGTGTAATTTCTTACAATTAGGATAATTTACCTGCAAACATCTTGGCGTTTTTTGAGTGAGATGACTTAATGACTAACAAACCTAAACCTCCCTCTAAAGGTGGCAATTCAAAATCACCCATTAGTAAAGCTGTTACCCAAGCGGTACAAAGAATTCAGGCTAAGGTTAATTTTAATTCGGCTAATTTCCAGTCGGGGAAAGCAACTCCAGAATTGAGGATTAAAGAACCGAATAAAAAAGAAGAACGTTATCCTTTAGTGGGCGATCGCTATACTCTAGGACGTAGTTCCCGCTGTGATATTAGCGTCCGTAACCCTGTCGTTAGTCAGACTCATTTAACTCTGAAGAGAAACCGTAAGAAACCGCGCTCTTTCATCGTTGAAGACGAAAAATCTACCAATGGGATCTATCGGGGTAAACGTCGTTTAAAAGCCCTCTCTCTATTCCATGGAGAAAGCTTTACTTTGGGGCCTCCAGAATTAGCTGCGGGGGTCACAATCCAATATTTTAACCCGCCTCCCACGTGGTTATATATTGTCCGTTATGCTCTTTACAGCATGGGAGGAATGTTAGGTTTATTGCTACTGTTGTTAAGTATTGAATGGCTCAAAGTACCTGTCTATCCAATTCCCAGAGAATCGACGTTACCGATTGTGGTTTATGCCCGTGATGGAGAAACGGCGATTAATCCCACCGCGCAAAATAATACCCATCGTGAACTTAAGAGCCTCTCGGATTTTTCTCCTTATTTACCCCATGCGGTGATCGCTTCAGAAGACAGTCGTTTTTATTGGCATTTTGGCGTTGATCCGATTGGAGTCACCAGAGCAGTCGTAATTAACCTGTCGTCCTCTGAGTTACGTCAGGGAGCCAGCACTTTAACTCAACAGTTAGCTCGCAGTTTATTCCCCGAAGTTGGTCGACAAAATACTGCGGGGCGCAAATTGCGGGAAGCCCTAGTCGCACTGAAACTAGAAACTGTTTATAGCAAAGATTTTATTCTGAAAACCTATTTGAATCGAGTCTATTTAGGTATCGGTAGCTATGGTTTTGAAGATGCTGCTCAATTTTATTTTGAAAAATCCGCTGCGGATCTTAATCTTTCTGAAGCCGCTACCTTAGTCGCTATTTTACCTGCTCCAAATTCATATAATCCTGTCAAAGATTACGATACGGCTATTGGTTTACGTAACCGCATTATCGATCGCATGGTTAAATTAGGCATGGTCAACACCGAAGAAGCAGATCGAGCAAGGCGATCGCCGATTGAAGTAAGCCCGAAAGCGCGTAACACTTTTTCTAATACAGTGGCACCCTACTTTTACAGCTATGTTTTAGAAGAACTCCAAGAGTTACTGGGTTCAGATGTGACCCAAGAAGGCAACTTTATCATCGAAACTGCTTTAGATACTCAATTACAGCAAGAAGCTGAATCAGCTTTAGAATATTCTATTAATAGTGATGGCGATCGCTTTGGCTATAGTCAAGGCGCAGTAGTAACTTTAGATAGTAGAAACGGCAACATTCTGGCTCTTGTCGGCGGTGTTGATTTTGGAACAAGTCAGTTTAATCGAGCCGTGCAGGCAAAAAGACAGCCTGGTTCAACCTTTAAAGTCTTTGCCTATGCCGCAGCAATTGAGCAGGGCATCGATCCCGATACGGAATATCCCTGTACAGCTTTAACTTGGAAAGGACAGCAATATCGAGGTTGTGAGCGTAGTAGTGGCAATATTAATATGTATCGTGGGTTAACCCAGTCGGAGAATGTAACTGCCCTGAGAGTAGCCCAAGAAGTCGGCTTGAAAAAAGTGATCGATGTAGCGCAACGCCTGGGAGTATCTTCCCCCTTAATTGAAGCTCCTGGTTTAGTAATTGGACAAAGTGAAACCACTGTCTTAGAAATGACTAGTGCCTATGCCACCATCGCTAATGATGGTATTTGGAATAAACCCCATGCCATTCGGCGGGTTTTAGATGGTAGTGACTGTAAAGATTCGAGCGATCGCAACACCTGTCGAGTAGTCTATTTCTTTGACGATAACGAAGACACTATTTTTGATGATGGCACTGTTAATGATGCGATCGAGGAAAATGTTACGGATAAACTTACAGAAATGTTGCAGTTATCAGAAGAAGGGACAGGAAAAGCAGCATTTATTGACCAAGGTGAAGCAGGGAAAACGGGAACAACAGACAAAAATGTTGATCTCTGGTTTATTGGTTATATTCCCAAAAAAGATTGGGTAACGGGAGTATGGTTAGGCAATGATGATAACTCTCCTACTAGGGGCAGTAGCTATCAGGCAGCTAGTCTTTGGGGAAGATATATGAAGCAGGCGGTAAGTAATTAGTGCTATTTCAGTTGAGACTCGTTTAAATAAAGCGATCGCCCTGATGCAACACCATGGCAATCATTGTACTGTTGCAGGGAGAGAAGCAAATGTTGAAAGCGCTGATATATAAAAATTATGTGTCGAAAATGTATTGAAAAAGCGATTAAATTGAGTTTCAATGTTGGTTCTAAAGGATATACTTGGAAGGCAATTATTTAAAACTTCTCTGTCTCGATACTTAATGCCAATTAAGAAATCCGATCTTTACTCTTCTCTTTGGGCTTCCTGTGATGAGCTACGTGGCGGGATGGATGCCAGCCAATACAAGGATTATGTCCTGTTTATGCTGTTCATTAAGTATATTTCTGATAAGTACGATAACTCGGATGATTTTGCACCGCCTGTTACTATTCCTCCAGGGTCTAGCTTCGAGGATATGGTTAAGCTCAAAGGGAAAAGCGACATTGGCGATAAGATTAATACCCAGATTATTCAACCTCTTATAGACAAGAATTCTCGCCTTGCTCGTAGTGATTTCCCCGATTTTAACGATCCCAACAAGTTAGGAGAAGGACAGGCAAGGATTGATCGCCTGGGTAATTTAATTGGTATCTTTGAAAAACTTGATTTCTCAAAAAATCGTACTGAGAATGACGATCTTCTGGGTGATGCCTATGAGTATCTGATGCGTAATTTTGCTACAGAAAGCGGCAAAAGCAAAGGTCAGTTTTATACACCTTCGGAAGTCAGTCAGGTTATTGCTAAAGTTATTGGTATTTCGCCACAAAATGCTGTAGCTTCGACTACCGCTTATGATCCGACCTGTGGGTCTGGTTCGCTGCTGCTTAAGGTAGCTGCTGAAAGCGGGACGCATATTACTTTAGAAGGGCAAGAGAAAGATGTAACTACTGCTGGTCTGGCGCGGATGAATATGATTCTCCATGACTTTCCTACGGCAAATATACTTTCAGGTAATACTTTAGCTTCGCCCAAATTTAAGGACGATAACCGCCTGCGTACTTATGATTATGTGGTAGCTAATCCTCCTTTTTCCGATAAAACCTGGATTACGGGATTAACACCTGCTAACGATCCTTACGAACGGTTTGCTTGGGGTGAGCCACCGAGTAAACAGGGGGATTATGCTTATTTGCTGCACATTATTCGCTCGATGAAGAGTAACGGTAAGGCAGCTTGTATTTTGCCTCACGGGGTACTGTTTCGGGGGAATGCTGAGGGGATTATTCGCAGGGAATTGGTAAATTCTGGTTATCTCAAAGGTATTATCGGACTACCTGCCAATCTGTTTTATGGTACGGGTATACCAGCCTGTATTTTAGTACTGGATAAAGAGAATGCTACCGCTAGGCGAGGCATCTTTATGGTGGATGCTTCTAAGGGCTTTAGGAAAGATGGGAATAAGAATCGTTTGCGGGAGCAAGATATTCACCGCATTGTGGATACTTTCACTAGGCAGCTAGATATACCTGGCTATTCGCGCATCGTACCATTCGAGGAAATTGCTGACGAGCAAAAAAATAACTATAATCTTAATCTACCGCGCTACATCCAAAGCACAGAGACAGAGGATATTCAGGATATAGAGGCGCACCTGCGGGGTGGTATTCCTCGGCGAGATATCGATGAGTTGGCTGCTTACTGGAAAGTTATGCCAAATATGCGGTCTGTATTGTTTGAAAGGGTTGCAGATCGTCCTAACTATTCTTACTTGCAGCTTCCCGTTACAGAGGTTAAGTCCGCCATTCTCAGTCATGCTGAGTTTATCGCTTTTAATACGGCTGTGAGCAAGCTATTTGCACAGTGGGAAGAAACCAATCAGCCCCGACTAAGAGAATTTGGACAAGACGATAAGCCCAAAGAATTAATTAAAGTCATTGCCGAGGACTTGCTTGAAACCTTTCGGGCTGCACCTTTGATAGATGCCTATGATGTGTATCAGCACTTAATGGATTACTGGGCAGAAACCATGCAGGATGACTGTTATATTCTGGCTGATAATGGTTGGGTGGCTCAAACATATCGGGTGACGGAAGAGGTAAAAAGTGGCAAGAAGAAAGGAGAAAAGAAAGATAAAGGTTGGGCTTGCGACTTAGTACCTAAACCCTTAATTGTGGCTCGCTATTTTCCTGCACAACAGGCTGCTATTGACGCTTTGCAAGGCGATCTAGAAACAATTCAGGCTACTCTCGACGAATTAAGCGAAGAATATGGTGGAGAAGACGGCATACTTAAAGATGTATCGAATAAAAGTGATGCACAAGAAGCTTATACTCAAGCTTTAGTAATGCTTTGGAGCGAATCAGACAAAGTATCTGCCACTGCTTACAATGAGATTATCGAAACAATAGATAACTGTGCCGATCATCTGCGGATGCTTAAAGATCGAGACTACTTAGCCGTACTGAAAAATTCCAAGGGTAATCTGACTCTTAAAGCTGTTAAAGCCAGATTTGCCGAACTAGATTCGGGTCAAGAATATAAAATACTTGCAGACTATATAGAAACTGATAAACAACAAAAGTCTGCCCAGAAAAAAGCTAAAGAACTCTTTGCTGAAATTGAAAAAAGATTCTTACCTCAACTGAATCAAGATCCGTTACCCGAAAACCTGCAAGAGCTTCAGGCGACAGTACGCTACTTAAAATTACTAGACGAGCAAACTAAGCTTAAGGAAAAACTCAATGGTAAAACTGTCAACAAGAAAAGAATACCAGGACTCATCGAACAGTTAGATCTTTTAGCATATAAAAAATATCCTCAACTTAGCGAGGATGAAGTTAGAACCCTAGTAATAGATGACAAATGGCTGACTACCCTAGCTAGTGCAATTCAAACAGAACTAGATCGCGTATCTCAAACACTTACAGGACGCATTCGGCAACTGGCAGAACGTTATGAAACTCCTTTACCCGATCTTGAGAAAGAAGTAGAAGAATTGTCTGCCCGTGTGGATGAACATCTGAGATTGATGAGTAAGGAGTGTAGTAGGTAGTAGGTAGTAGGTAGTAGGTAGTGGGTAGTAGGTAGTGGGTAATGAGTGTCTTAAAGTTAAGCCATATTGCTACATACAATTGATTCAACTTTCTGAAGCGAATAGTAAATTACCGAGTTGTTGCCGTGAAAGATATTAATGTCCCCGCAGGTTATAAGAGTACAGAAGTTGGTGTTATTCCTGAAGATTGGGAAGTAAATAGGCTAGGTGAGAAATCAACTAAAATTGGAAGTGGAATAACCCCTACTGGTGGTGAAAAAGTTTATAAAAAACAAGGTAGACCTTTCATAAGAAGCCAAAATATTGGATGGGGTCATTTATCATTAGATGATATTGCGTTTATTGATGATGAAATACACAACACATTTAAAGCTACAGAAATAAAAAAGCTTGACGTATTTTTAAATATTACTGGAGCTTCAATAGGTAGAAGTGCTGTAGCAGACTATAGAGTAGAAAATGGCAATGTAAACCAACACGTCTGCATTATAAGAACAAATCAAAAAGAGCTAAATTCTTTTTTTCTTAATCACTGTTTACTATCTGATAAAGGTCAGAAACAGATTGACAGTTTTCAAGCTGGTGGGAATAGAGAAGGCTTAAATTTTGGACAAATAAAGTCGCTTAAAATTCCTTTTCCAACATTACCAGAACAAAAAGCGATCGCGACTGCTCTCTCGGATATAGATAATTTACTGGGAGTACTAGATCGACTTATAGCTAAGAAGCAGAATCTAAAACAGTCTGCAATGCAAGAACTTCTTACTGGGAAGAAACGCTTACCTGGGTTTAGGGAAGGAAAAGGTTACAAACAAACTGAAGTAGGGCTGATTCCAAAAGATTGGGAAATAGCAACTTTAGGAGAAATTGGAAAATTCAAAAATGGCATAAATAAAAACAAAGAAAGTTTTGGTTTTGGGTTTCCTTTTGTGAATCTATTGGATGTTTTTGGAAAAATTAAAATATCTGACTCTTTAACATTAGGATTAATCAACTCTACCAAAATAGAAAGAAATGAATATAACTTAAAAAAAGGAGATGTAATATTTGTACGATCATCAGTAAAGCCTGAAGGTGTAGGACTAACTTCTGTAGCTGTAGAAAATTTAGAGAATGCAGTTTACAGTGGTTTTCTAATCAGATTTAGAGATGAAAGTAACTTTGACTTAGAGTATAAAGTTCATTGTTTTTATGAAGAAGAATTTAGAAAAAGATTAATCGATAATAGTACAGTTAGTGCTAATACAAATATAAATCAAGATGCTTTAAAAAAGCTAAAGTTGCCTCTTCCTCCATTACCAGAACAAAAAGCGATCGCCACTATCCTCTCTGACATAGACACAGAAATAGCTGCTCTGAAAAAACGTCGTGATAAAACTCATAATATCAAGCAAGCCATGATGCAGGAACTACTTACTGGAAAAACACGACTCGTCTCAACAGGTAGTAGGTAGTAGGTAGTAGGTAATGGGTTAATTTTCTTTGGCTTTTAATTTTTTGGTAATTGAAACTAATATTTTGATAATAATTTCTATCTCTTCTAATAAGGAACTAAACTTTGATTTAGGTGCAAGTTCATTGTCTATTATTAACTCAATCCAGTAGCGAGTCTCACTTGCCTCTTTTAAAGCGATCGAATATTTAGACAAAAAATCTTTATTGGACTGGGCATAAAAAGCTTCAGAACAGTTTGCTCCGATTGATGTGCCACTTCTAAGAAACTGTTTTGACAAGACAACAGATGCACTATTAAAATGATTTTTCTCATTTATTTCTGCATAAGCTTTTATTACTCTAGATGCGAAAAGTTTACTTCTTTCCTGGATAGTGATGCTATTATCTCTCATAATTTAAAATCAAGTTTTGCAACTCAACAAGTTTTGTAACTCAAATTTAACATAAGGTATTACCTACTACCTACTACCTACTACCTACTACCTACTACCTACTACCCACTACCTACTACCTACTACCTACTACCTACTACCTACTACCTACTACCTACTACCTACTACCTACTACCTACTACCTACTACCTACTACCTACTACCTACTACCTACTAC
>CALLPS010000250.1 GCA_938015355.1 uncultured Pleurocapsa sp. | reverse complement strand
TAAACAAAGGTTTCTCTTGGCTCTTTTTATCAGTTGGGTGATTGTTCTTCCCGAATATCTCTTGAATGTTTCGGCAATTCGTTATGGTCATGGAGTTTATACGGGAGGCGAAATGGCTGCTTTTAATCTTGGTACTGGAGTATTATCTGTGGCTCTTGTCTCTCGTTTATTTCTTAAGGAGTCGATCAATACTTATCAAATAGTTGGTTTTTTCTTAATGACTTGGGGCATTTTTTTCGTTGTTTGTGATTAGCTATACAAATAATAATGTGATTTTAATTAAGATTTAATATCTGTTAAAAACAAAACATGATACTTTTTTATTTTTGGATTCAAATATTTAATGTAAATGTAAACTAAATCTAAGATCATGAAATACATATTGTTTTGTAGATATTTCTATTGTTTTTGTCATAAGAACTAAACAATGAAGCTGATAGTTTAAATTATATTTTTTAAGTAATTTTTATTTTAATGTAATCTACGTTGTGTCTTCTTGTTAAGAAGTATTATTATTTCTTTTGAAAATAGAAATTAGTAAGAGTTCATAGTATTGTGATAAACAGGTGATGTAAATAAACATTATATTCCGAGGTAAATACCATGAACAAAGATGCTTTAATCAGTGCAGTAGATGATCTAGCTGCCGAAAAAGAAGGAGCAGAAAAAACTGTAGTTCAACTAACCAAGCAAGTATGGCAGATTGATTGGACTGTTGCTGTCTTTGATATAATTAGTCATTATTTAGCGTTTGATATTCCCTATTTCTATCGCTTTATGTCAATGGACATAGGAGATGAAGCAGAAGAAAAGCAAATACTCAATAATTGGATTAATGAAAGAGATTCTTTGGATAAGGGAGTCAAAGCTAAATTAACTGGCTTAGTAGATGAACTCAACCAAATTAGAGTATCTGCTCGCCAGGGTTAAATTATTTAATTTAACTAAAAAGCAGTTGAATTAAATTTGCTTATTAATATTTTTGCTCTTCTTTTTGACATCTTCCTCATCTTAAAAGACAAGGATTCTGGTTATTAGTTGTTAGTTGTTAGTAGCGGGTTTAATACTAAAAACTAAAAACTAAATACTAAAAACTAAATACTACGAGCAAGTACCTCTGAAGGTGTAGGCTTTACATTGTGCCCTTGTGGTAAACCCAAATCGACGGTAAAAATATTAGTCAACTAGAAAGTTAAGTTATACAAGGATTTTTTAAGGATATCTTCGATGTAATTCTAGATTGCATCTCTTCTAAGATCGTGTTTTTCTAAAGTTTAAAGCATCCTATATATTTGACTTGAATTATAGTTGATTAGCGATCATATAATTCAACACCATAATTACCAACTGAAATCAAGATGTTGAAGTTGCAATAAAAGTTGCATTAACTTGAGCTACCTGACTTTAGTTGGTAACAAATTAACCAGCCTGTAATTAGGTATGTCGGTTAATTGTACAACCCAGTAAATACTGTAATTAACATCGAAATAAAGTGACTTTTGATGACCAGGCAAAAACGTTTGAAACCAGGACTGGCTTATCTGAATCAACTTGCCGAGCCATAGTCAAAACTGCCCTTGACCTAGCGGAGATCAAAGCTGATGCTCAAGTGGTGGAAGTGGGTGCAGGTACGGGACAAATTGGTCAGTGGTTCGCCTCTAAATCAGTTAAATACTTAGGTTTCGATCTATCTACAGCAATGCTGGAGGAGTTCCGACAGCATCTAGATAGTCACGGGGAAAATATTAATCTACTCCAAGGGGATGCTAATCAAGAATGGCCCGTGGAGAATGACACAGCAAAGCTGATTTTTAGTTCTCGCACTTTACACTTACTGAACTTAGAACATGTTGTCCAGGAAAGCTTACGGGTTGCCCAACCAGCAGGGGCAGTAGTAGTGATGGGCAGTGTGCAAAGAGACAAAAAAGGTGTCAAAAATCAGATGAGAAAGCAGATGCAAACTCTTCTGGCGGAAAACACTTTGCAGGGAAGGCAAAAAAACAAACTCATCGGTCAACTAATCGATCTATTTACCCAGCATGGTGCTAAAGCGATTGAACCTGTGGAGGTGTCACGGTGGCAAGTAGTTAGTACCCCCAGACAGTCTTTAGACTCTTGGCGAGGCAAAGCCAACTTAGCTGGCATTGAGCTAGATGACGAGATTAAGCACCATGTTCTCGATCAACTGCAAGCATGGGCAGAAGAAACTTTTGGTGGACTAGATCAGCCCATCGAATCTAATGAAACTTATATACTCCAAGGCGTTCGCCTAAACTAAACTATGAAAAATATGATTCTGACCCAGGATAATGATCTCTTATCTGAATTGGGAAAATCCCTGATTTCAGGTTCTTTGAGTGATGATAAACTCCTGGCGCAAACCACGACTCAGCCACCAATTCAAATTTTACCCGATGCCAACCTGCTGAAAATCGGTGGACAGAGTTTTATCGATCGCGGTAGAGAAGCGGTTTTCCCGCTGATTGATGAAATTGTGGAAAATCTTGGTACTCACAAGATGATTATTGGTACGGGAGGGGGAACAAGAGCCCGTCATGGTTATAGTGTGGGATTGGATTTAGGTTTGCCCACAGGAGTGCTTAGTGTCTTGGGTACTTTTGTTAGTATGCAAAATGCGAGAATGATCCATTTCTTGTTAGCCAAACATGGTATTCCCTTTATTGAACCTGTCCAGTTTCCCCAACTACCGCTTTATTTAGCAGAGCGTGGGGCGGTAATTTTCTTTGGCATGCCTCCTTATATCTTTTGGCATGAAAACCCAGAGGTAGGAAGAATACCTCCCCATCGCACAGATACAGGCTCGTATTTGATTAGTGAAGTTTTTGGCACCAAGTCGATGATTTTCATTAAAGATGAGGAAGGTCTATATACAGCCGATCCTAAAAAAGATCCTGATGCTAAATTCATCAAGAAAATCTCTGTGGCAGAATTGCAGGATTTAGATTTACAAGATGTAGTAGTAGAACGTCCTGTATTGGAAATGATGCAACGAGCCGAAAATCGTCGTTC
>CALLPS010000249.1 GCA_938015355.1 uncultured Pleurocapsa sp. | reverse complement strand
GTGTATTTTAGCTACCTTAAGTTGCGCTTTATCTCGGTTACTAGAGCCTTTGGTTTTCCGACTCAGTTCTTTTTGCGCTATTTTCAGTTTTTGATACAGCCGATTAAAATGCTTTGGGTTGGCTATCTTGTCTCCGTCACTCGTAGTCAGCAGACTAGAAATGCCAACATCAATCCCAACTTTTTTATCAGTTGGTGGTAATGGTTGAACAGTTGGATCGTCTACAAGCAAAGAAACAAACCATCGACCAGACGGTTCGAGTTTGACTGTAACAGTAGACGGACTACATCCATCAGGCAAAAGCCTAGACCAAACTATATTCAATGGTTCTTTGCTTTTAGCAAGCCAAAGTTGATTGTCTTTGTACTTGAATCCCGACTTAGTAAATTCAGCCGAGCCACCATTTCGCTTGGCTTTAAACCTGGGATATTTGGCTCTTTTTCCCAAAAAATTAGTAAATGCCTTTTGCAGATGTCTGAGACATTGTTGCAAAGGTACACAACTAACCTGATTAAGAAAATCAAGCTCTTCTGTTTTCTTCCAACTGGTCAAAAGACTAGAGGTTTCTTTATATTGAATCCTTTCTTGTTTTTCATACCAAGCTTCGGTTCTTTTAGCCAAGGCTTTGTTGTAAACTAAACGCACGCAGCCCATTGTTCGTCGCAAGAGGTTTTCTTGCGAACTAGTAGGGGTAAAACGATATTTGTAGGCACGTTCAGTCATACTCACATTATACAAATTTAATGTTAAATACTTAATTTAGAGGCGCGAATTCCTCCCATCAGCGGAGCTGAGGGTCTCCTTGGCGAAGACAGATGACGTTGCTCAGTTTACTTGATTAGCGGATTCGATATCGTCCCCCATGAACAGAAAAGTTAAGCTGATTTATATTAAAATTGAATAGATTAATACATTTATCATATTCTTTGGTCATTAAACCACTTCTGTAATTGCTGACGACAAGAGAGTTCTTGAATGCCTGATAATACCTGTAAACGATGATTAGAATAATAGCTGTCAGGGATATTAGTCACGGTACGTACTGCTCCAGTTTTAGGATCATCTGCACCATACACTAGTAAGCTTAAACGCGCCTGAATGAGCGCTCCAGCACACATGGGACAGGGTTCAAGAGTGACGTAAAGAGTGCAGTTATTTAAATAGCAACTATCCAGAGCTTTACAAGCATTACGAATGGCTAAAATTTCTGCATGGGCAGTGGGATCTTGCTCTCTATATTTACGATTACCTGCTTCCGCCACTAAATTACCTTCTCCGTCAACTATGATCGCAGCCACAGGCACTTCTCCTGCCTTCCCTGTGATGTGAGCTAACCTTAAGACATATTTCATCCAGCGACAGTGAGTTAAATAGGCATCATAGTTCAATTGAGTCAAAGAATTAGTAATGGCTTGCTGGTGCGATTTTTTCATCTTTGAACAAAACAAGAGAGAAGCGGCAGAAAAATAATAAACTAATGTTAACTGAATCGATTATCGAATTCTTTATTCTAAATAGCTCATCATGAAAACAGAGGAAATATCATCTATTCTGTCGAGTATCTTTGCTCCTGAAGATATTGCACAGGACACAGAGTCAGCTTGGCAGGTTAAAAATTCCCAAATACATTTACTGGTTATTATCTCCGCAGACCATAGTTGGCTGAGACTCCTCTCTCCCATCGCTTCCGCCAAAGAAGCCCAGTCTATCTTACCCCAACTACTAGAAGACAATTTCGATGCGACTCAACAAGTCCGCTACGCTCTTAATCAAGATGTTTTATGGGGTGTATTTCATCATTCTTTATCCAGCCTGACTACAGAAGATTTAAAAAGTGCGATCGCATCTTTGCTAGCTTTAGTAGAAAAAGGCTTATATCAATCATTTAATCAGTTAATTGAAAAACAAATTATTCAAATAGTTAAAGCGGCTAAAGCACAAGGACAAAGTTTGGAGTCTACCTATCAAACCATTGACCGTTTTTATCAAGAAGGAATTATGGGGGGGCTCGATCAACATCCTGCTCAACGAGAACAGTTTCTAGCGGCTTGGAAGGCTCAATTAGAGCGCTTGTGGTCTGAAGTCGAAGTGTGAACTACCCACGTCACATTTGACTGTATTTTTAATAACTATCATAACTATCATCTGTTGTCTCTACTGGTCTAGAAATTATTGGGGATTCTTTACACCCTTTTGACGGAAAAAACATGATATCTTATTAATTAAATAGATAAATTTTTGTTAAACTCGATACAAAATATAAAAGAAATAAAATTTATGACTAGCAAGAAGACTGTTATCTCCCCTTCGATTTTGTCAGCAGATTTTAGCCGTCTTGGTGAAGAAATAGAAGCTGTAGATCAAGCGGGAGCAGATTGGATTCATATTGATGTTATGGATGGTAGATTTGTACCCAACATCACTATTGGACCCATGATTGTTAAGGCAGTTCGCCCCCATACAACTAAACCTTTAGATGTTCATTTAATGATCGTTGAGCCAGAAAAA
>CALLPS010000248.1 GCA_938015355.1 uncultured Pleurocapsa sp. | reverse complement strand
CAATTATTGCTATTAGTCGAGTAGAAGAGCGTTTAAGAAATTTCTTATCCATGCTGAAGCAGGAAATGGGACAACCTGTGGGAGATGGTATTCGTCTACAGGTACGTTTTACCCATCAACATCTGGCAGAAGCAATTCATACCACAAGAGTTACTATTACCAGAATCTTGGGAGATTTTCAGCATCAAGATTTAATTTACTTTGATAATGAGCGACATATTGTTATTAAGAACCTCTAATTAAAAGTTGCTACATTTTCCATCCTTTGCATAAGTGAAATTTCAGAAGGGCAGATCCATGTCCTTTTTTTATTGGCATAATACCCTTTAAAAGTAGAGGTTAATTTTCACCAGATATTTTAGAGATTTACGTATATTCTCGATTAGACTAATTACTATATAAGGAGTACATTAGATTCGACTCAGGCATAGCGGTACTAGTTTCTTGGGAGCGATATATCAAAGTGGGTTTTCTGAATCGTTTTAATCTTTCGCGGGATATGGGGATCGACTTAGGTACTGCCAACACTTTGGTATATGTATCAAGTAAAGGAATTGTACTGGAAGAACCTTCTGTAGTGGCGATTGAACGCAAAACAGAAACTCCCAGAGCATTTGGCAAGGAAGCCAAATTGATGTTGGGGCGTGCGCCCGAAGATATTGAAGCCCTACGCCCTCTTAAAGATGGTGTAATTGCCGATTTTGATGCGACGGAAGCAATGATCCACGAATTTGTCAGGCGAGCTTTTGAGGGTAATCCCTTAGTTCATCCTCGAATGGTGATTGGTATCCCTAGTGGCGTTACTAAGCTAGAGCGTCGTGCTGTCATTGAAGCTGCTTCTAATGCAGGAGCAAGAGAGGTTGACTTGATCGAGGAACCCCTGGCAGCGGCTATTGGGGCAGGTTTACCGATTACTGAACCCACAGGCAACATGATTGTGGATATTGGGGGGGGAACAACGGAAGTTGCCGTAATCAGCTCTCAAGGCAAAGTAATTAGCGAATCAATTCGGATTGCAGGAGATGAATTAACGGAAGCGATCGCCAATCAGGTCAAAAAAGAGCATAAACTAGCTATTGGTGAGAATACTGCGGAAAATATTAAATTCAATCTGGGTTCGGCTTATCCCGTTGATGAAAGCGATCGCACGATGGAAGTACGAGGGCTACATTTGCTCTCAGGATTACCCCGCAGCATTGAAGTGAGCGAATCGGAAATTCGGGAATGTCTTCAAGAATCTGTCAGAAGTATTATTGAAGCCATTAAACGCACCCTAGAGCAAACTCCTCCAGATTTAGCGGCGGACATTATTGATCGGGGCATCATGTTAGCGGGGGGTGGTGCCATGTTAAGGGGGCTAGATACCCTAGTTAGTCATGAAACTGGCATCGTAACTCATATTGCAGCAGAACCTTTGAAGTGCGTGGTTTTGGGTACAGGAAGAGTCTTAGAGGATAAAACTTTAGATCGTGTATTTAGCGATCGCTCTATCCTCGCTTAATTAGCCATAAACTATACTTTCCATCCCTTCTCTTTAGATCTCTTATTCTATGTTTGATAACCTTAACCAATTAATTAGAGCAACTTTAGTATGAGTCGCTGGTGGGATCGATATGGTTTTCGTACCATTTTAATTCTTGTGGCATTGATTATTGCTTTCTGGGTTAAACATACTCAGGCGGCATTTTTATCTGAGGTATATTATTTTGTTGTTAATCCGTTTCAATCCCAACAACAGCTTGCGATCGAAGACAGGTTGACTAACGCGAGAATCTTAGAGTTAGAGCAAAATATTTCTGAATTAGAACAGCAGAATAAGCAGTTGAAACAGTTGTTAAACTATACAGAGGTTCAAGAAGGCAAAACTATTGCTGCCCCTGTAATTAGGCGTAACCGCGATCGCTGGTGGAATACAGTCACCCTGGGTAGAGGCAGACAAGAGGGGATTGAGCCTGGATATATTGTTATGGGTATTGGTGGTGTAGTTGGTCGAGTTACCCACGTTACTCCCCACACGAGTAAAGTATTGCTAATTAGTGATTCTACTAGTAGAGTCGGGACAATTTTAAGTCGTAACCGTCAACTGGGATATATCAAGGGAAAAGGTTCTTCAACAGTGATCATGCATTTTTTTGCTGAAGCAACAGATGTTAAGTCTGGAGATGATATTTCCACTTCCAACCTCAGTAAGTTATATCCCCCTGGGTTACCGATTGGTAAAGTTAAATCTACTGATAAAAATGAAGATGGATTGGTTGAAGTCGAAGTTGAATTAACAGCACCAATTAATATTTTGGAGTGGGTAGTTGTGCAGGATTTTATCCCCGAATTAAACAAGTAAGGAATAAAAAATGCCGAGAAAACACCAGCTATCTCTTGATATTATAAAAATCCTGAATATCTTATTTATTTTTGTTTCTCTAGTCATCTGTTCCTTGATGATGCTAGCAGATATTCCAGGGGTAGAGTTGTTAGAAACTAATCCTAATTGGTTATTAATTTGGCTAGTTTCCTGGAGTATCAAACGAACTATTTACCAAGGTGCGATCGCAGGTTTAATTACGGGCTGGATTTACGATGGTATCACATTTAGTACTCCCTCTCATGTACTTAGTTTTGTTTTAGTAGGAGTAATTACTTCTAGTTTAAAAAAGCAAAAATATATCGGAGAAGATTTTATTTCAGTCGCTTTTATTGTCTTTTTTATGACTATTTTTGCCGAAACAATTTTTGCTTGGCAATATGCACAAGAAGGCTTTGTTATTAGCTCAGAAGTTAGACAAAAGTATCAGCAGATTGTTATTATCTCAGCAATTATTACTAGTCTGTGGAGTCCTGCCTTTTACTATCCATTTAATCTCTGGCAGGAAAGAATGAGATGGTGGACAAAAAAGCAACAAAGTAATTTATATTGAGATTGAGATTGAGATTGAGATTGAGATTGAGATTGAGATTGAGATTGAGATTGTAATTGTCGGTTATCTGAGAAATATTGTGGTTAAAGAGAACATTAATACTTGCTCGAAGTTCTAGCAATTGTTCCATTCTTTTAATAATTGATTTAATAACAAGAGCAGGGGCATATTATTAAACACCCCCTAACTTTCTTACTTGATCAATAGTTATCAAAAAGCTGTTAGCCCATAGCAGCTTATAGCTTATAGCCCATAGCAGATTATAGCTTATAGCTAGGACGAAGCCCCTTGATTAATTAACCTTGTAACTTCTTCCCTAACAATTGATTCGTTAACTTAGGATCGGCACGTCCACTAGATTTTTTCATTACCTGTCCGACAAAGAAACCTTTGAGCTTAGTTTTACCATTGCGGAATTGTTCTAACTCTTTAGGATGGGCGGCAATCACCTCATCAATTATTTTCTCGATTTCTCCCGTATCAGAAATTTGAATCAGACCTTTTTTCTCAACTAAAGCTTTAGCTGAACCACCTTTCGTTAAAAGTTCAGGCAATATATCCTTACCTATTTTGCCACTAATAGTACCCTCGGTAATTAAGGTAACTAATTCCGCCAAAATTTCGGGTTTTAACTCAGTTTCCGTTATTTTGAGATTATTACTGTTGACATAAGCAGCAATATCTCCCATTACCCAGTTAGCCACCTGCTTCGTATCTCCACCAGCGGCGATCGCTGCCTCAAAATATTCTGCCACGGCGCGATCGTCAGTTAGTACTCTTGTATCGTAAGCTGATAAACCTAAGTCGGATTCATAACGGTGGCGTTTACTGACAGGAAGTTCAGGTAATTCTGCTTTCCAAGATTCAAGCTGTTCAGTAGAAACTTCAATCGGAGGTAGATCTGGTTCAGGAAAATAACGATAGTCGCTGCTTCCTTCCTTGAGACGCATACTCTTAGTTCGTTGGGTACCTTCTTCCCAAAGACGGGTTTCTTGATAGATTGGCTCGCCTTTTTCTACCGCCTCAATTTGCCGTTCAATCTCATAGTCGATCGCTTTTTGAATTGCGCTAAAGGAATTCATGTTCTTGATTTCTACTTTAGTGCCAAACTCTTTTTGACCCACAGGGCGGACTGAAATGTTGACATCACAACGTAATGAACCTTCATTCATTTTGCCATCACTGATGCCCAAGTAAAGCATAATGCGACGGATTTCTTGAGCATATTCCGCTGCTTCTTTACCTGTACGCAGATCGGGTTCAGAAACAATTTCCACCAAAGGTATCCCTGCACGATTAAAGTCTACCAGAGAATAAGTTGAACCATCAATGCGATCGCTTCCTCCATGGGTTAGCTTCCCTGCATCCTCTTCCATATGTAAACGAGTGATGCCAATTTTTTTTCTAACTGCTTCAGTATTAGGCTTTTCAACAATTTCAATTTCAATCCAACCATGTTCGGCGATGGGAAGATCAAACTGAGAAATCTGATAATTTTTGGGTAAGTCAGGATAAAAATACTGTTTACGGTCAAACTTACTGTAGGGTGCAATCTGACAGTTAAGAGCCAAGCCTGCTTTGACTGCATACTCTAATACTTTCTCATTTAAAACGGGAAGTACCCCTGGATATCCCAGACAAATTGGAGAAATATTAGCATTGGGATTATCTCCATCAAACTTAGTTGATTCCCGACTAAATATTTTAGTTGCAGTACTCAATTGACAATGAGTTTCTAATCCAATTATTGCTTCGTACTCTGTCTTCGCTGGTGCAGCACTAGTCATAGATTTTTTGCTGGGTAGAAAATAATTTTCTTAACGATTGTCTTATTTTATCGGTTTTAATTCCCCCCTAACCTGCAAATCGGCAAATTATCCATCTAGTATTTATCTGGCATTGCTGAATAGTGAATAGCAAACAAGCTTAATTTACCTACTCAGCAACACTAACTTTGATCTATATTTCTATAGTTCCCGCACGTCGGCTACTTGACCTTTAACTGCGGCTGCCACTACCATTGCTGGACTCATTAATAATGTTCTTCCTGTGGATGAGCCTTGACGACCTTTAAAGTTACGATTGGAGGAAGAAGCACTAATTTGATTCCCTTGTAGTTTATCGGGATTCATCGCTAAACACATCGAACAGCCTGGTTCACGCCATTCAAATCCCGCTTGCTCAAAGATTTTATTCAAGCCTTCTGCTTCTGCTTCCTGTTTCACCCGTTCCGATCCAGGAACCACAAATGCTTTGACTCCTGATGCCACATGATGCCCCTGAGCTACTTTTGCTGCTTCTCGTAAATCGCTTATTCTACCGTTGGTACAGCTACCGATGAAGCAAACATCAATTTTCGTTCCTTTGATCGGTTTTCCTGGGCTTAAGTCCATATAGCGATAGGCTTCTTCGGCGATCGCTCTTTCTTCTTGAGGTAAACCCTCTGCCAGGGGTATTGTTTCACTAATACCTAATCCCTGCCCTGGAGTAATACCCCAAGTTATGGTTGGTTCAATCTCGGCAGCATCAAACGTGACCACATCATCATAAACGGCATCATCATCACTACGAATGCTGCGCCACCAAGTTAATGCCTGATCCCAAGCTTCTCCCTGAGGGGCAAAGTCTTTATCTTTGAGATAGTCAAAAGTAGTCTGATCAGGATTGATGTAACCGCAACGAGCACCCCCTTCAATGGACATATTACAGACAGTCATGCGCTCTTCCATATTCATGGCTTCAAAGGTAGTCCCGGCAAATTCATAGGCATAGCCCACACCCCCTTTAACACCGAGTTCACGAATTATATGAAGAATTACGTCCTTGGCAAAAACTCCCTGGGGTAATTTACCGTTAATTTCAATTTTACGAACTTTTAGTTTAGCTAGGGCTAGGGTTTGAGAGGCTAAAACATCTCTTACTTGAGACGTGCCGATACCAAAAGCGATCGCCCCAAATGCCCCATGAGTCGAGGTATGAGAGTCACCACAGGCGACGGTCATCCCAGGTTGAGTCAAACCCTGTTCAGGGGCAATCACGTGGACTATTCCCTGATTTCCTGAGCCAACATTATAAAATCTAATGCCATAGTCTTGAGTATTTTGCTCTAGTGCTTGGATCATCTCCTCCGCAAGAACATCGACGAAGGGACGAGCTTGGTTTTCGGTAGGAACAATATGGTCTACCGTGGCAACAGTTCTTTCGGGGAATAATACTTGGAGATTTCGCTCTCGCAGCATCGCAAAAGCTTGAGGACTGGTTACTTCATGAATTAAATGTAACCCAATGAATAGTTGGGTTTGACCAGAAGGTAATGTCCCCACGGTGTGCAAATCCCAAACCTTATCAAATAATGTTCCCTTACTCATATAACTAAATTGCTGCTGCTGAACTTTATAAACTATCCGTAGTTTATTTTACATTTTTTGTCTTGTAGAAGCTTAAGTTTTACTGCTAAAGCTTATTTCAGATTAGAATTGGCATAAACTCAAAAACTACCCACAATGCTTTGTTGGTTCAGAATTAGTCGATTGTCTGGCAAAAATCAAAGGTATTGCTATGGAAGAAGCGATCGCCATAGGACAAAATTTACTGGAACACAAGTTGATTCAGCATGTCTGTAACGATCACGAGTTTAAAAACGAATTTTTATTCTATCGTTTTCTATAAATCAAATCTTGAGAATCTAAGGGATTTTGTTCGGCGATTTTATCGATAAAGGGGCGAAACTACAAGCTATAAGCTCTAAAGGAAAGCTCCTACATCGCGTCCGACAAGCCCAAAAGTCACGGGGTTTTGACCCTCAGATAATTGTAGACCACTAAGTAGACCACTAATTATCGTAACAAACATTACTTTTTGAAAACTTTTTTGACCATATTATTTTTTTAGCAATTTTCTTAATTTAATTGTCAACTTGGTGATTAGTAATTATTAGCCTTTAATACATATAAAAATGGTCAAAACTATATTCAATCTACCCCTTAAACAAAGACAAAGTATAGCTATTATTGGGGCGGGAGCGATGGGAGTATCAACAGCATGTATTTTAGCAAAATTAGGTATCGCCAAGGTATCTGTTTTTGAGGCTGAATCCAAAGCTTTTAATAAAAATGGAGCTTCTATTAATAATACAGGGATTTTACATCATTTTGTTTATGGGGGACACCACGATACATTAGAACACCTTTTTCAACAAAGTATTTTATTTAGAAAATTAATGCCAGAGTATGTTTTTGGTGATGGTCAGGTTAATTATTTAGTGCCTGATGATATCGAAAATACTGCTATTAATCAAGTAGGTGTAACTTTTAAAGATGTTGCTGCTTCTCTAGTTAATATTTATCAGAAACATCTCCAAAATTACCAGAATGAAAATATTTTGGGACACCCAAAAGACTTAATTAAGATACTAGATAAAAATGCGATTAAGTCTTTACTCGGAAATTTCGATCCGACAAAGCAAAATATTGCGGGTGGAGTCCAAGTTAAGCAATTCGTCTTAAATCTTGCTGAATATGTATGTCATATGGTAAACCTCTTTAATTCTCTAGTTAGAGATAAATTTGTTGACATTCACTACAATCAGAAAGTACATAATATTGCTATTAATAATCAGGACTTTGAGTTAAATATAAATCATAATGATCAGCTATATTTCGATACGGTGGTTAATGCTGGTTATGCCAATGGTTTGAGTATTCCAATTCCAGAACTAAGAAATGAGCAATATATAGAAGGAAATTTAGTAAGGTTAAAAGTTTATGGACTATATAAAATTCCTGCAAGCCTGAAAAAAAAGTTTCCAGAAATCGACAAAAGTTTTTCCAGTACGATCCTCATTCGAGGTCAGTATGGTGGCATAATTAAAGTCGGATACAATTATCTGGCAATTTTTTCTGGACGAGAATACAATCAAGCCGAATTAGATTTCCCCATCGCCGAAACACCACAAAATATTCCTGGGGAATGGTTGCATAATTTGGAGAAAATAACAGGCAGAACGGAAGCAGAAATGTTAAATGCGATTAAGCAGGATATTTCTCGTTGGATTCCTTGGGTTAAAGGATTAGAAAATATTAAACTCAAAAAGGCAGTTCAAGTTTATCCTGGTCGGAAATTCGCTAATGATTTAGATGCTGCCAAACGGGATGATAATCCTGTTCGTTATCTATATCAGCATAAAAATGGCGGAAAATATATTCATATCCCAGGGTTTAAATTAACCTCTATTCCTTACAATGCGCTTCAGGTTATTCTCGAAATACTCTCCACTTATATATACCAAGGCATTCTCACTCAAGAGCAGGTAAATCAGCACATAACTATTGACCAAAATCAGCAAATAATTCTCTCCTCTGAAATGAACGCTGCCCTTGGTAAAAATCTATCTCAATTAACGATTGCTGAAAGAGAAAAGATACTTGATGAGTGGGAAGTTTACTAGTAGTCCTGGACGTAAATATAGTCTCCGTTCATAAATTGTCAAAGCCTAACAGATTAATTAGTGTCTAACACCACTTAAATAATTAACTAAAGCCTGCAATCCCAACAAATAACTATCTGCACCAAAACCGCTAATCTGTCCGATGGCGATTGGAGCAATGTAAGAATGATGTCTAAAATTTTCTCTGGTATATATATTGCTTAAATGTACTTCTACCGTAGGTATTGCCACTCCTGCTAGTGCATCTCTGATGGCAACACTAGTATGGGTATAAGCTCCCGCGTTGATTAAAATTCCCTGATACTTTTCTCTGGCATTATGTATTGCATCTACCAGCACACCTTCATGATTAGACTGCAAGCAGTCTACACCCACTTGCAGCTCGCTACCCCTCAATTTCAGGGATTCATCAATTTGAATCAAAGTCATAGAACCGTATATTCCAGGTTCTCTTAACCCCAATAAATTCAGATTGGGACCATGCAACACCAGTACTCTTAACTCAGACAAGATAAATATAAGTAGCGAATCTAAAAATTTAAACTAACGATAACGCTGAGGATCATTCACCGGAATGGGAATGGCTTCTCTTTCTGTTTCGACATCTGGACCCAACAAAATCTCAATCAATTTCTGAGCCAAATCTTTTAGTCTGTCTAGTATTTGATCTATATAGTCCATCGGATAAACGACTCCTTAGGAAAACCTTAATGTTACTTAACTTTTACTATTAAGACTCAATTTTAATCAAGTAGCTAATTTTCTTAATATTAAGATATAAATAAAGTCACTTGTGAGCCAATTGCAGTCCTCTTCAATGTCTCTACCTATAATTGGTTGAGTGGAAGAAATTTGTAACTTTGCAATTACTACTAAGATTAGCACAAGCTGAGATTATGAGTATATACTTACCCGTAAAATCTTACTCTTCTTAAGGTTTTTATAAGGATTGTAAAGATATTTTTGTTTTAGGCAGTTTTCTAAGGGCAAAGCATAAATTATTAACGATAAGTGAGATTGCTAATTCCCACAAAATTGATGGAATTGTCACCACCTCATCATCCTAGTCATGGTTCTTCTACTTTAAATGAGCCAGATCAGGTCATGGTGTAATGCAGAATCATTACCAGAAATAACATTAAGTTAAACATTAGAAAGAAACTGTAACACTAATTAAATTAAATGATGGGTAAGCCAGGATGGCATTAAGATTTATTGCTTAAAATTCCTTTTCTGGGAATAGAAAATTTCTTGTTAAATCATACAGCAAGGGGGTTTTGCCACTAAGTCCACCTCAATTATTTCACAAAATAGATAGTCGCAATTACTAACCCAATTCTGGGACAATCGAAATCAAGTTTGGCAAAATCATACCGTTATTTTCTATCCGAACATCTTGATTCGATACTGATAATTTTGATAATTTTAATTTAGGAGAAATGACTCATGAAGTTAGCTTACTGGATGTATGCTGGCCCCGCGCATATTGGCACTCTACGTGTTGCTAGTTCTTTTAAAAACGTTCATGCTATTATGCATGCGCCGTTAGGAGATGACTATTTTAATGTCATGCGCTCAATGCTAGAAAGAGAGCGAAACTTTACTCCTGTTACAGCTAGTATCGTCGATCGCAATGTTTTGGCAAGGGGTTCTCAAGAAAAAGTAGTAGATAATATTACTCGAAAAGACGAAGAAGAAAGTCCCGACTTGATTGTACTTACCCCCACTTGTACTTCCAGTATTTTGCAAGAAGATCTGCAAAACTTCGTCAGTCGTGCCTCCATGGATACGAAAGGGGATGTAATGCTAGCTGATGTTAATCACTATCGCTACAACGAACTTCAGGCGGCAGATCGCACCCTACATCAAGTCGTTAAATTTTATCTTGATAGAGCGCGGAAAAAAGACCAAATACCAACAGGAAAAACCGAGAAACCGTCCGTAAATATCATCGGTATTTCTACTTTGGGCTTTCATAATCAACATGATTGCACTGAGTTAAAACGCCTCATGGGCGACTTGGGTATTGAAGTTAATGAAGTGATTCCTGATGGAGCTTCGGTACATAACCTAATCAACTTACCCCGTGCTTGGTTTAACCTCGTGCCTTACCGTGAGTTGGGCATGATGACTGCGGAATATTTAGAGTCTGAGTTTGGCATGCCTTGTGTGGACATTGCACCCATGGGAGTAGTGGAAACAGCCCGTTGTATTCGTAAAATTCAGCAGGTAATTAATACTCAGGGGGCAGAAGTTGACTATGAAGACTACATTAATAATCAAACTCTCTATGTCTCTCAAGCTGCTTGGTTTTCTCGCTCAATTGACTGTCAAAACTTGACAGGTAAAAAAGCCGTGGTGTTCGGAGATAATACCCATGCTGCCGCCATTACCAAAATCTTAACCAGAGAGATGGGGATTCATGTGGTTTTAGCTGGTACTTATTGTAAGTATGATGAAGATTGGTTTAGGAAAGAGGTCAGCGAATACTGTGATGAAGTTCTCGTTAGTGAAGATCACGGCGAAATTGGCGATGCGATCGCTCTTCACGAACCTTCTGCCATCTTTGGTACCCAAATGGAACGTCATGTGGGTAAGCGTTTAGACATTCCCTGTGGTGTGATTGCCGCCCCCATTCATATTCAGAATTTCCCCATCGGTTATAAGCCTTTCATGGGGTATGAAGGTACTAATCAAATTGCTGATTTGGTATATAACTCCTTCACTTTGGGGATGGAAGATCACCTATTAGAAATCTTTGGGGGACACGATACTAAAGAAGTAATTACTAAAGGCATCTCGGCTGATTCTGATCTTAACTGGAACAAAGAAGCCAAAGCAGAACTAGGTAAAATTCCTGGTTTTGTACGCGGTAAAGTTAAACGTAATACGGAAAAATTTGCTCGCGATCGCAATTTCTCGGAAATCACCCTCGAAGTTATGTA